>JAFGEH010000120.1 GCA_016931665.1 Candidatus Cloacimonadota bacterium
CTTCCTCTATCTCAACCGGCAGGACGGTACCTTTCAGGATATTACCTGTCTGGCGGGAGTCCGCCATTACAATGGCTGGGGTGCTGCCTATGCTGATATCGATAACGATGGTGACCTGGATCTGCTGGCTGCCGGAGGCAGGATTCAGTTGTTCCGCAATGATACGAAAAGTACCGGGAAATGGCTGGAAGTAAAAGTAACCGATAACGATCACGTCGATGCCATCGGGGCGCGTCTGGATCTTTATAACCAGAACTTCCGTCAGATCAGGGAAATCCAGGGTGGGAAAGGTACTACCAGCCAGCATTCACTGATTCAACATATCGGGCTGGATGCGGCAGAACCTCCATTTACCCTGAAGATCAGATTTCCTTCGGGCCAGATCAAAACTATTATAATCACGGATTTGAACCAGATTGTTCATGTTATGGAGAATGATGATTAAAACCAGGAAATAACAATCGTTAAAATCTCTTAAATCAAAGTCTCATCAGATGGATGCTCATAGAAAATGATTTCGGTGAAAGGGGTACTATTTATTCAATCCATCCTGGCTCAAGGCAGTGGTGTCTTTATTTTGAACAGTTCCTTTCTGGCGGCCAGTACTTCCGAGATAGTATACAGAGAACCCGAAATAACCAGTAAGTCACTTGCTTCGGCTTCCTGCTGAGCCAGCCTGACAGCAGCCAGTACTTCCGGTATGGTAACGAAAGGGGTGTTGTATTTTCTGGCTATCCGTGCCTGCTCCTCGATTTCGGCAGCCCGGGTGGATTTGTTTCTGGTAATGTACAGCTTGTTACTGATCCCGCAGATATCCGCGATCATTTCGGAAAGGTTTTTATCTCTTAAAATGGCCAGTACGAAAAGGATACGTTTTTCCGGGAATAATACCCTCAGGTTTTTAACCAGATTTTTCACTCCTTCCGCATTATGAGCTCCATCAATTATAGTAGTAGGATTTTGAGCCAGCACCTGCAGCCGGCCCGGCCAGTTGACTCTCCGCAGGGCTTCTCTGACCTTATCTTCTATCAGGTCCCGTCCGGTCCTTTTCTGAAAGCTGTGAAAGGCTGTGATGGCTGTTGCTGCATTAATAGCCTGATACTGGCCCAGCAGATTGGTGGTAACTGTCTGGAGTTTGAGATCAGGGGCAAGGTAATCGAAAGTAGTCCCCCTTTCGGAAGTGCTGATATTGACAGCTTGGAAGTCCCTGCCGTAAACCAGGGTGGGAGCCTGCAACCGGGAGGAAACTCCACTGATGATTTTTACAGCATAGGGGCTCATTTTACCGAGTATTAGCGGCACTTCCGGTTTGATTATCCCTGCTTTTTCACCGGCGATTTTGGCAATGGTTTTACCCAGGCTTTTTGTGTGGTCATAAGAGATGGAAGTGATGGCAGCAACAGTTGCCGCAAAGGGATTGGTGCCATCCAGCCGGCCGCCAAGTCCCACTTCAAAAATCGCGTTATCAATCTGCTGCTCGCGGAAGTAATAGAAGGCAATAGCTGTTGTAATCTCAAAAAAGGAAGCTTCATTCGCCTGCAATACCTGTTCCCAGGTACGGAAGATGCGGAGAAGCTCACGGTAAGTGATATTTTTGCCATTAATTCTGATCCTTTCTCGATAATCGATCAGGTGGGGAGAGGTGTTAAGCCCGGTTTTCAGGCCATGGGCTATGGACATTGCTTCGCACATGGCTGCTGTGGATCCCTTACCATTGGTGCCGGCTATGTGTATACCCTGCAATTGAAGGTTAGGGTTACCCATGGCATCCAGGATACTGCGCATCCTTTCCAGGCCAAGTTTCACATTGCCGGAGTATCTCTGATAAATGTATTCCAGAAATTCCTTATATTTCATATTTCAGATAATAAAAAAACCTTCAAGCCGGGCTGAAGGTTTTTTCGCTTGGTTATTTCGATATTATTCTCTTAGATTTTCCGGCAGAACATGATCTTTGAATTTCTGCTCATGAGGGCAGATCACGGTTATCTTACCCGTTTCGTAATCCCCTTCCATGAAATATTTATCACCAACACCATTCTCCGGGCATTCATAGGATTTCTTTAAATAATTAGTACGAACCAGGTCCTGGGTAGTTCCGGTAAAATCTTCTTCACGCTCCAACATGTAGTTCTGGATTGCCTCATAGATATCTTTCATGTTCCGGACACATTCTTCGGCTTTCTGCTTACGGTTGATATTGAATTTCTGAGGTATGATCAGAATAAAAACAAGGACCAGGAAAGCCACGACACTGATTATTTTATAGATGGTGATACTTTTCATCCCTATCTCCTTCAGCAAATTTCCTCTCGATAAACTGGGATCGGTTATTTCTCGTCAAGTATTTTGTGCTATTATAGCCTGACAGGGATTGTTCTTGACCAAAAAGATCCTGATTTAATTAAATGATACAAAAAACTGGAGGTCGTTATGTCAAAAAAGGTACTGGTTGCAACCGAAAAACCTTTTGCCAGGCAGGCTGTGGATCAGATCAGAGAGATAATAGACCAGGCAGGATACGAACTGATTCTGCTGGAAAAATACACGGATGC
>JAFGEH010000121.1 GCA_016931665.1 Candidatus Cloacimonadota bacterium
GGCATAAGTAGAAGGCCGGCCGATGCCCAACGTTTCCAGTTCCTTGATCAGAGAAGCCTCGGTATAGCGGACAGGCGGTTTGGTGAAATGCTGCAGCGCATCCATCTCCTTAACTGCCAGGGGATCATTTATCCTGTAATCGGGATGCAGCTTTTCACCCAGGATAAGTTTGATATGAGGATAGGCCAGAGCGAAACCTTGCTCAGTGACTGTGCTCCCGGAACAGGAGAAAATACCCGGGCCGGCGGTTATTTCAAAAGTACGTGTGTGCAGTTTGACCGGCTGCATCTGGGTAGCCACAAATCTCTGCCAGATAAGGGTATATAATTTCAGTTGCTCTTTATTGAGGAAATTGCTGACGGCTTCCGGAGTGCGGAAACAATCGGTGGGCCGGATAGCTTCATGGGCATCCTGCGTCCTGTTCTTATTTTTAAACAACCGCGCTTTGGCTATCAGCTCCTGTTCACCGAAGCGCTCCCGAACCAGTTTCCGGACGTTATCCAAAGCTTCCCCGGCAATCCGCAGCGAATCGGTACGCATATAAGTAATCAACCCGGCTGTTTCCCCGGCAACCTCGATCCCTTCATACAGCTGCTGGGCGATCATCATCGTTTTTTTGGCGGAGAAATTGAACAATCTGGCAGCATCCTGCTGCAGGCTGCTGGTGATGAAGGGTGGCAGAGGCTGAACTTTTTTGGAACCGTCCGAGATATTTGACAGGATAAATTGTTGCTGATCCAGTTGTTTTTTTATTTCTCCTGCGGCGACACCCTCTTTGATATCTACCTTGCTGCCTGCCCATTTCTGGAGAGTGGCCCGGAAAGGAGGGAGCTGATCCCGGTACAGGACAGCTTCGAGAGACCAGTATTCCTGAGGTTGGAAACTATCGATCTCGGCTTCCCGTTCACAGATCAATCTGAGGGCTACGGATTGTACTCTTCCAGCACTTAGATTCTTGGTAAGCACCCGCCACAGCAGGGGGCTGATATTGTAGCCGACAATCCTGTCTAGTATCCGCCGGGCCTGCTGGGAATTGACTTTATTTTCATCGATATCACCCGGATTGGACAAGGCCTGTTGTATGGCTGACCGGGTTATTTCGTTAAACACGATACGGTGTATGGGTTTATCCTTGATCCCGTTACCCAGAACCTGGACAAGGTGCCAGGCAATGGCTTCCCCTTCGCGGTCATGATCTGGTGCCAGATAGATATGGGAAGCTTTCTCGGCAGCTTCCTGCAATTCAACGATCACCTTTTTCTTGCGGGGATCTGTAACATACTGGGGTTTGAAATTGTTTTTAACATCGACTCCCAGGGATTTCTGGGGCAGATCACGGACATGTCCCATGGAAGCTTTGATGGTGTATTGATTCCCCAGGAATTTTCCGATCGTTTTAGCTTTTGCCGGTGATTCTACAATTATCAGATTTTTACTCATAACTTTCCTAATTTATATCATCCTGAAAATTATCTTCCTCATCTTCCATGAAAAAGAAGTCGATCAGATCCCGCACGGTGATCTCACCCTGTCCTGAAAAAATCAGATAATTTATTATCTCATCGATAATCTTCTTATCGATCCGACGTTTCATGAACAAGTGAAGCTGCATACTGAGTGAGATAACCTTCTCGAAGGTTTCCTTATCGATTGATTTAATATTGAGCATATTCACCAGATAGCCGAAGGCCTGGGGAGTGATTACCCGGCGTTCATCATCCGCCAGGATCCTGTTATAGCCGCCATTACTGCTCTGGTGCAGTAGGTTTTCCATATAGGTTTTGATATCCTGTTCCGACAGCCCCATTTTTTTCAGTTTGGCATGGGATATCTTGTCACTCAGCATCAATTCCAGCAAATCGTCAAAACTGGAAGAATCCATTAATATTCCTTTATAAACATATTTTGGTTAAAGCTTAAGCATTAACTATCTTTCCACAACATTTTTTATATTTTTTCCCGCTGCCGCAGGGGCAGGGATCGTTGCGGCCGATCTTGTTTTCTACAATCCGGGGAGAAATTTTGATTTTTTCACCCGTTGGCGGTGCCGGCGGTGCAGCGGCTTCCTGCTGGGTGTGTGACCGCGAGGAAGCGATAACAGCAGCTTTGGCTCTCTCGAAGGCCGAACTGGTGGCGTGACTCTGGCTGGCCATTTTCAGGAAATCCTGAATCTGATCGGGAGAAATAATATAGGTGGTGAAAACCTTCCTGGTCACGTTTCGGTTAATATTTGAGATCAGATCCTGAAATAGGCTGAAAGCTTCTTTTTTATATTCGATCAGAGGATCTTTCTGGCCGTAAGCCCGGAAGCCGATCCCTTCTTTGAGCAGATCCATTTCATGCAGATGATCCCGCCATAATTCATCAACCACGCTTAACAGGACGCGCCGTTCGATTTCCCGCATCTGCTCCGATGTCAGCTCATTTTCCCTCTGTTCATATGCTTTTATAACTTCATCGTAAATATTCGCGATCAGGTTTTCCAGGCTGGGTTTTCCGGTTAAAAGACCGGTTTCGGAGATAACCACATTCAGGTTGAATTTTATCCAGTTGATGATGTTTTCGATATTCCAGTTTTCAGAGTAGCTTTCCTCACCAATTTCCGTCTCGACCATATCGGAAATTGAATCCAGGATCATATCCCGGATATCATATTTCAGGTCATACCCTTTCAGGACATTGCGCCGGTAATTGTAGATTACTTCACGCTGCTGGTTCATTACTTCATCATATTTTAGCAGCTGCTTCCTGATTTCGAAGTTGTATGCTTCCACTCTTTTCTGCGCTCTTTCCACGGCTTTGGTCATCCAGGGATGAGTGATGGCTTCTCCCTCCTTAAAACCCAGTTTCATCATCATGGGAGCGATCCTGTCCGGAGCAAAGAGCCGCATGAGATCGTCTTCCAGGGAAAGAAAGAAACGGGATGAGCCCGGATCGCCCTGCCTGCCGCTTCTACCCCGTAACTGGCGGTCAATCCGGCGGCTTTCATGCCTTTCGGTACCGATCACGTGTAATCCGTCCAGCGGTAAACCGAAGGGATATTCCTCGGTAATGCTTTTACTGAGATGCAGGTATTTTTCCTTTTCCTGAGTTACCACCCCAGCTCCCAGCTTGATATCGGTACCGCGTCCGGCCATATTGGTGGCGATGGTAACAGCGCCTGGCGCACCGGCATCCATGATGATCTCCGCTTCTTTCTCATGATGCTTGGCGTTCAGCACGTTATGCTTGATCCCGCCGCGGGACAGCATCCGGCTCAGAGTTTCCGAAACTTCCACCGATACTGTGCCCACCAGCACAGGCTTACCTTTTTCATACCAGTATTTGATCTCATCGATTATGGCTTTGTATTTATCATTTTTCGTCAGATAGATAACATCATCATGGTCGATTCTGGTAACTGGCAGATTGGTAGGAATATCCATTACCGATAAGTTGTAAATCTCCATGAATTCCGCTTCTTCGGTAACTGCCGTACCGGTCATACCGGCCAGTTTGTCATACAGGCGGAAATAATTCTGCAGGGTAACTGTGGCAAAAGTCTGGGATGCTTCTTCGATGGTTACATTTTCCTTGGCTTCCAGTGCCTGATGCAGGCCATCGCTGAAGCGCCGTCCCGGCATCATCCGGCCGGTAAATTCGTCCACAATCACCACTTTATTATCGGCTATCACATATTCGATATCTTTCTCGAAAAGGGTATAGGCCTTGAGTAACTGCTTGATGTTATGCAGCTTCTCATTCTTATCCAGGAATTTCTGGGTGAGCTGATCTTTTTGGCTTACTTTCTGCTGAAATGTCAGGTCCTCGTTATTATCGACTTCCTGCAGCATATCGTCCAGCTGCTCCAGAATGAACAGGTCTGGATCTTTCTGGGAAACAAGGTCATTCCCCTTTTCCGAGAGCTCAACGCTGTTATGCCTCTCTTCTACGGCAAAATACAGCTCTGCATCGATCTCGTGCAGTTTCTTATCCCGGATATAATAACCTTCCGTATCGTTTACCAGTTTTTTCAGTTCGGGTTCTTTCATGAACTTCAGGAAGGATTTATTTTTAGGAGTAGCCCTCTGCACCAGGAGCAGAAGTTTCCCCAATTCGCCGGCATCGGCAGTTTCCTGCCGGACCAGATCCCGGATGCGGGAGAGATAACCGCTCACCAGAGCGGTCTGGGCATTGACCAGCTTCAGGATAACCGGTTTAAGTTCAGGATAGAAATTCTTGCTCTCCTGAACAGGCCCACTGATGATCAAAGGTGTCCTGGCTTCGTCGATCAGGACACTATCCACTTCATCCACGATGGCGTACTGGTGCTTCCTCTGGACCAGTCGGTCTTCTGATACGGACATATTGTCCCGCAGATAGTCGAAGCCGAATTCACTGTTGGTGCCGTAAGTAACATCGCAATTATAGGCAGCTTTCCGCGCCTGATAGTCCATACCGGTGGTGATGCAGCCCACTGCCAGCCCGTGAAATTCAAAGATAATGCCCATCCATTCAGCATCTCTCTGCGCCAGATAGTCATTTACCGTAACCAGATGGACACCCCTGCCCAGCAGGGCATTCAGAAAGAGCGGCATAGTGGCTACCAGGGTTTTGCCTTCCCCGGTGGCCATTTCCGTGATAGTCCCCCGATGCAGCATAATAGCACCGATCAGCTGGACATCGAAGGGAACCATTTCCCAGGTCACTTCATGCCCTCTAACGGTGTATTTTTGCCCCAGCAGCCGCCGGCAGGTATCCTTGATTATGGCGTAAACCTCTACCAGGTAACTATCCAGTAATAGCTGTGTATCCTGTTTCAGGCTGTTTGATTGGCGGTCAATTTCATTACCGATCGAGGTCCTTCTGTCCTCATCAGGCTCGGCCTGATAGTCTCGGCGCAGTTCTTCCAGCTTGTGTTCAACCGGTTGCAGGTTATCCAGTATCTCCTGGCGGATCTCCCGGATCCGGGATCTCAATTCTTCATCGGTACTGGACTGCAGGGTCTCATATTTCTGGTTGATCTCCGCCACCAGAGGCCAGATCTTCTTCAATTCCCTTTCCCGGCGGTCACCGAATAATCTTGTAGCAAGATTCTTGAACATCAGCTGCTTCTCCCTTATATCTCTGACCATCCTTTTTGAGGTCATCTCCTTGTCAAACAATTTAGCTCCCGCCTGGAAAGAGCCTGCCAACCACGATTCCAGGAATTCCGATATTGGGCTTGACGAATTGACCAAGCCGATTTTCCTGAGTGAAAAAACAGGCAAGGAGAAGTGATGGATAGTAACAGACCGCGCTTGACCACCAAGGAACTGGAAATAATCCGGAAAAACGCAGATTCAGCCCGGGCAGCCATTCTGAGCATGACCACCCTGGCTGGCTCCGGCCATCCCGGAGGCTCGATGTCCACTATCGATTTCCTGATGACCCTGCTGCAGCTGATCAATATCAATCCCCGGCATCCGGAATGGGAACTGAGAGATCGGGTAATTTACAGTCACGGGCATATTTCACCGGCTGTGTACAGCGCCCTGGCCAGCAGGGGTTATTTCGGGCTGGATGAGGCAATTGCCGGCTTCCGGCTGGCTGGCAGCAGGTATGAAGGCCATGTTGAACCCGTAGTCCCGGGGGTGGAATGGGCTACCGGCAATCTGGGACAGGGCCTCTCCGCAGCCTGCGGCATCGCTCTAGCCTGCCGGATGAAGAAGATCGCCAACCATATCTTCATCCTGATGGGCGACGGTGAACAGCAGAAGGGCCAACTGAGCGAAGCCAGAAGATTTGCCGTCAAATACAAGCTCAACAACCTGATCGGCTTCTGCGATTACAACCGCCTGCAGATCAGTGGGGATATCGGTAGGATCATGCCGCAGCATATCATGGATAATTACCTGGCCGATGGCTGGGATGTGGTGGAAGCGGACGGGCATGATTTGGAAGACCTGCAGGAAGCCATCTTCACGGCGGTGGAGAATGATGCCCCCACCCTGATCCTGGCTGAAACCGTTATGGGCAAAGGCGTTTCCTTCATGGAAAATCAGGCTGCCTACCACGGTGCTGCCTTAACGGAAGATAAACTGAAAGCTGCTCTGGCCGAACTCGGCAGGGATAACCGGCTGGCTGAATATAAGGTTTTAAGGCAGAACTACCAAGAGACCATTGTTCAATCCCGTGCTCCCTTCACTCCGCTTTTGAATATCGGCTCACACCACCTCTATACTGAAAAAACCGACAACCGTTCCGCCTGGGGCAAGGCTTTGGCTGATCTGGCCGAACTCAATCCGGAAAGCCTGATCGCCGTGTTCGACTGCGACCTGAAGGCCAGCGTGAAAACCGGCGAATTCGAGAAGATCTCTCCTGCCAGATTCTTCCAGAGCGGCATCATGGAGCATCATACGGCCGTGGCAGCCGGAGCCATGTCCCGCGAGGATGTACTGGTGTTCTTTGCCGATTTCGGCGTGTTCGGAGTGGATGAAACCTATAATCAGCAGCGCCTGAATGACATTAACCATACCAATCTGAAGCTGATAACCACACACGTGGGGCTGGATGTGGGCGAAGATGGCAAGACCCACCAGTGTATCGACTACCTGGGCCTGATGCGGAATCTCTATCACTTCCGGACCATCGTTCCGGGCGACCCCAACCAGACCGATCATATCATCCGCTATGTGACCAATGAACCCGGTAATTTCTTTGTACCCATGGGACGTTCCAAAATCGGGATCCTCAGAGACAGGTCGGGAAAGATCATCTACGATCAGGATTACAAGTTTGAATTCGGTAAAGCCGATCTGCTCCGCCCCGGACAGGAGGCTGCCCTGCTGAGCACCGGCACCCTGGTCAACCTGGCAGTGGAACTGGCGGACCGGCTGCTGGCGGAAGGGATCAATCTGCAGGTCTGGAATATCAGCTGCCCCTTCGCTCTCGACCCGGAAGCCATCAGGCAGGCGGCTGTCACCGGAGCGATCTTCACCCTGGAAGACCACAACGTTCATACCGGCCTGGGAAGCTGCGTGGCGGATTACCTCTGCACCAATGGCCTGAATTGCCGGCTCCGTAAATTCGGAGTGGAAGATTATGCCTCATCGGGCAGTTCCGCCGATGTCTTCAAAGCAGCCGGCCTGGATCCGGATACACTGTCCGTAGAGATCCGGGATAGTCTTCTTAACAGGAAGATATAGCGTTTTATTGGCAGGTTGCTTCCATCTGAATACCGTAATTTCTGTTCAGTTTCAGGTTGACTTGATTCGGAAAAAATTCGATACTGTAAGTAGATAAATAATCAAACGACAAGGAGGAAAAATGGCACGATGGTCAGAACAGATCGGCAGGGTTATTCGCCTGGCCGGTGAAGACAGCAATGAAAACATACTGGATACATTCTTCACCAAGCGGAATTACCTTCCCCAGACAGAGGAGGAAAAAAGGGAATTCGAGGAGTTTTCCCTGATATCCAGTTCTATGGCTCTGATGATCCATATTGCCAAGGCCGATAAGATCATGCACCCGGAAGAAAGAACCAGGATAATTGAAGATCTTACCTTCCAACTGGAACAGAGGCCTTATGAATATGAAAGGCTCACCGAAAACTTCGGCTCGGCCGACCGGGAAATCATCAGCAATCTCTACGGGAAAATGCTGATCGATTATGAAAAGGGAAACCTGGACCTGGATAGAACCATTGCCACCCTCAATCTGATCTATCA
>JAFGEH010000122.1 GCA_016931665.1 Candidatus Cloacimonadota bacterium
ACGGAGACGTTCTGCCGGTCTGCTTCGTTTTCAGCGTACATGGCAGTGAACTGCTCAGCAGCCAGATGACTGTCAATGGCTTCCAGAGGAGCTTCTTCAATTGTTACCGCGCGGTTGACACCATCGATGTAGATAATCACATCCTGCTGGGCTTTTCCCTGTATCTCAATAGCATCCCAGCCGGCAAATTTCAGCAGGGGACCGAAATGGCCTCCCACATTACTATCTATAACACTTCCAGTAGTTGGTGAAATTGAGACTACCAGCGACTTACCAGATCCCGGAAAAGAACTCGTTCCACCCAGAGGCCCGCTCGATATGCAAATTTCATTTTCCGGACTGTCCCAGGTTGTATCATCTTTAATGCCATGCCATAAGAGCCATAATCCGAATCCTTTTCCACCGATGAACAAGTCTTTCATTTCAGAGCTGACCGGTTTACTTGCGATCTGGTTGTCGGATATGTTCACATAAAGGGTTTTTCCGGAATATCCTTTGAGAACTGGGGCCGGTTGATATTCCATACTGGCCAGCAATTTATGAGCTTTCATCATTTCCTGGGATCTCATTACAACCACCTTTCCAGCCGGTAACGGCGATCTGAGAATTGCATAAACTCCTCCCACTTCTTTCTATTTACTTAACTGATAATTAATTATAATAATTTTCGAAATTCAGTGACCGAAATCTCATGTCAAGCAGTTTTTCCCTGCCTGAAAACCACCCAGGTATAAACTCTGCCTGCTTAAATTTCTGCTTGACCGGCACCCGAATGTTTTCTTGCCTGTCTAAAGATTTTCTGGAAGGGGACAGGATGAGAGATATAAATTTTCTGGATGAAATTATCAGGATAACTGATTTCATAAAGGAACAGCTGCAACAGGCTCATCATGAAAATTGTCTGATCGGGCTATCGGGTGGCATCGATTCCGCGCTGACAGCAGCTCTATGCGTGAAAGCTGTTGGTAGAGAAAAGGTTAGAGGGGTGATGATGCCCTATAAGAGCAGCCAGAAAGAGAGCCTGGATCATGCTCTGGAGATGGCGAAGTTGTTGGGTATCAAATATGAAATAATCGATATCACACCCATGGTAGATACTTATTTCGATCTTTATCAGCCGGAGGCAAATCATTTGAGAAGGGGAAACAGGATGGCCCGGGAAAGGATGTGCATTCTCTACGATCTTTCCGCCCGATACCGGGCTCTGGTGGCAGGAACCAGCAACCGTTCCGAATTGATGGTGGGCTATTGCACCCAGTATGGGGACAGTGCCTGTGCCTTCGAACCAATTGCCCATCTTTATAAAACGGAAGTAAGGAAAATGGCTGAGATCCTGGCCATCCCTCAAGCTATCATCGATAAGAATCCCACAGCTGACCTCTGGGATAACCAGACGGACGAAGATGAACTGGGTATCTCCTACCGTAAACTCGATAATATTTTATATTCCCTTTATGAACAATGCCTTCCAGTGAATGAAATCGAGAAACAGGGCTTCAAAAACAAAGATATCATGAAAGTTATTAAACTGGTGGAAAATTCCGAATTTAAACGGAAAATGCCACCCACGCTTTAATTATTACAGGAGTGCCTTATGAGAAAATTTTTTAAAGGATTTTTCACCTTTCTTGTAATTATTATCCTGATCATTATCCTGGCAGCTGTAGGTTTGATCGTATTCCGCAATCAAATTGCCACCTACGTTATTGAAAAAGCCGGATCAGCTGCAGCTGGTGCCAGGGTGGAAGTGGAAAATGTATATCTACCACCCCTCAAGCTGCATATTACCTGGGACAGATTACAGTTCACCGATCGGCGGGATACCTGGAAAAACCTCTTCGAAACAGGTAAATGTGAATTCTCTCTGGCCTTTAAACCTCTCCTGGATAGAAAAGTACTGATCGAAAAGATGCAGCTGGAAGAATTGAGATTCGACACAAGAAGAAGCACGGACGGTAAACTTCCTGCAAAACCGTTGCAGGAAAGAAAGCCATCAAGATTGATGACGGAACTGAAAAAAAATCTGGAAAGAGAGAAACAGCAGATCCCGGTATTCAATCCGAAGCAGCTTAAAACAACCCTGAATGTTGATTCTCTACTCGCCATGTTCGATTTTATTACTCCGGCCCTGGCCGATTCAGTTATATCGCTGGCAGAAGAACGTTACGCTTACTGGAATAACCTGATCTCAACCAACGATTATGAACAGAGGATCCAGAAAATCGAGAATGATATTAAAAATATTCAGCTGGAAGGAATGGATACCCTGCCTGAATTTGAATCTAACCTGACCCTCGCCCTGAATACATATCAGAATACGAAAACCCTGTATGATGATATCAGCCGGGAAAAAACTCAGATCGAACAGGATCTGACCCGCCTGGTTCAATTGAAGAAAGATGTCCCAGCCTGGATCAAACATGATTATGACAATGCCGTGGCTCTGGCTAAACTTCCCGATGTTACCCTGCAGAAAGTTGCCGTCATGCTGTTCGGAGACCGGGTGACCAGCGGATTGCTGATGATCCTGGAGCAGATCGAAAAAAGCAGGCAGATGGCCAGGGCGGATCTGGAAAAACCGGCCAGAAAGGAAAAATTGCCCCACCTGCCCTCACTGTGGATCAGAGAAATTTCGCTTTCGGCTTATGGCAAAGATGACCTTGTCTTAACCGGGAAAGCTTTTGATATCACCACCGATCAAAAGAGGACTGAAAAACCCATGAAGATAGCTTTAAGCGGTAAGCAGGCACAAATCGGCAGGATTGACCTCGGAGCTATATTAGATTATCGTACGGAAAATAACCGCGAAACAATAAATTTGAATATTGAGGAATTTCCCGTAAAAAGCCTGAAACTTGCCAACTTCGATCTCCTGCCTACCCGCTTGAATCAAGGGAATGCTTTTCTCAACACCGGATTGAATCTTAGTGATGAGATCATAGTGGCTACTGTTGATTTTAGCATCCAGAATGTTCAATTCGATTATACCTCGCAACCGGAAATGAATGCTGATCTGGTGCGTATTTCCCGTTCTATAAGTGAAAGTATCAGAGAAATAATCCTCAATGCCCGGATCGAACAGCAGACCGATAAATTCACCTTCAAACTCAACAGCAACCTGGACAATATTATTGCAGCCCAGCTGAAACAGGTTGTAAAAGATGAAGTGGCCAGGGGGAAAGCACTAATCCAGGAACGGGTAATGCAGGAATTAACTCCCTACCGTACCCGCCTGGAAGAACTGGTCTCCAGTAAAAATGCTGAACTACAGGCCCGGATCGAGCAATTGAATTCGAGAATAAACCTGGAATTACAGAAGATTGAGAATAAGAAACAGGAAATTCAGGATCGCCTGAAAGCCGAACAGGATAAATTAAAGCAACAGGCTTTGGATCAACTGGATGATAAATTGAACGATTCCATTAATGAACTGCTGAAAAAATTCCAATAAGAGGAGAGTTCTTGTTGAATTTTAAATCCAATCGTTGCCGCGTCTGCCGTATAAACCGGGGAAACAGGTTCTGCCTGAGACTGGGCAAAGATATCTGCTGGCAGGATTGTAACCTGCTCCGAGTTGATCTGAAATGTCCGGAAATCTGTGCTTACTCTTTAAAAAAAGAATTAACTGCAAAAGAGGAAATCAATTTCCGGTTCAAAGCAAAAACCGATTCCGGCCGTGAATATCGGGACCTGCTGCAGAGGGAAATGGACCGCTGGCTTCTGCAACCTCAACCTGCCCTTAACAACCGCATACCCCTGGAACTGGCAGAAAATGCAGCCGGAAAGGAACAGATAGCCCGTCTGTTTAATGAATTCAAAATTCCTGATTATATTCCCTTAATATACTTAAAAGAAAGACTTAAGATTGATAAACTTAAAGTAAAATATCAAGCAAAAACCCATGAGGAATTTGCGGAAGAATTTCTGGCTCTGGTTGTTACTCAGGAATGGGAAAAAACCATATCCCTGCTTGATAAAAACGAGAAATATGAAAAACCGCTCTTCAGGAAGAATTATTTCAAGCGGCTACAGGACGATCGCTTCATCAATAAAATCCGCGAATACAGCCTGATTTCATCTGCGCTGGATCAACCTGTTACCAGATCTCTGGTTCATTTCGATATCAACCGGCGTTATGATCTTACCCTGGTGCTGGTTAAAAATAACACCGACTGGCTGGTGGAAGCCAAAATCTATGGTAGGCCAGAGCTATATCGAGGGATGAACGAAGCCCATCAGCAGGTAGCAGTATTGTTGTCCAAAAACGAATTTGGAACCGCCTTTAAACTACTTAATCATTATCAGTCAATTTACATCGATTCACCGGATCTATACTATTACCGGGGACTATATTATACCATGCAGAAGCACTTCCGGCAGGCAGTTCAACATTTTCTCTCAGCGGGGGAGCTGGATCCTGGCTTTCTGGAAGCCCGATATAATTATGCTTACATGCTGCACGTCTCCGGGGAGAAGGCTGCAGCCCGGGAGGCTTATCTGGAACTGGTTCAACCTTTTCCCAGTGATGTAAGGATTCTAAATAACCTGGCCTCGCTGGCTATTGAAGACAAGAATTTCTCCGAAGCAGAAGAACTGCTTGAAAAATGCTTGCGGATTGATCCGCAATATCAGCTTGCCCGGGATAATCTGGTCCGGCTGGAAAATTTACAGAATAAAAATTAAAATGAAATATAAAGATCTAATCCAAATTTCATCCCATGTCTGGGAACTACCGGCAACGGGGGAGATGCTGGTGCCGGGACGAATTTATGCCAACGATAAGCTGATATCTCAGGTTTATCGGGATAATGCCCTGGCTCAGGTGAGCAATGTGGCTAAGCTGCCGGGGATACAGAAATATTCCATAGCCATGCCGGACATTCACTGGGGATACGGATTTCCCATCGGGGGAGTGGCTGCCATGGAGGTAGAATCCGGTATTATTTCTCCCGGAGGTGTAGGTTACGATATTAATTGCGGGGTTAGATTTATCAGGACAAATCTCGAGTTGGCCGATATCAGAGAAAAGCTACCCCATATCATTGATGTTCTATTCAGGCAAGTACCTGCTGGCGTCGGTTCCAGCAATTCCATACCAGCCCTGAATTATACAGAGCTGAAAGAAGTGCTGAAAGAAGGTGCGAAATGGGCTGTCAGAAAGGGATACGGCAAAGATGAAGACCTTGATTCCATAGAAGAATATGGCTGCCTGAACGCCGCTGACCCGGAAAAAGTCAGTAATAAAGCCCTGAAAAGAGGGGCTGACCAACCCGGTACCCTGGGTTCGGGCAATCATTTCATAGAAATCGGCGTGATCCGGGATATTTTCCAGCAAGAGGCCGCACAGGATCTGCATCTACATAAAGATCAGGTTATCTTTATGATCCATACCGGTTCCCGGGGTCTGGGGCACCAGATCTGCGATGATTATGTGCATGAGATGCTCATGCAGAGCCATAAGTTGAAGTTCAGATTACCCGATAAACAGCTGGCCTGCGCTTATATCAATTCAACCCTGGGCCGGAATTATTTCGGGGCTATGGCCTGCGCGGCTAATTTTGCCTGGGCCAATCGTCAGATTATCATGCACAAAGTGGAAGAAGGAATGCTTAAGGCACTCGACCTGCAGCCAGATGAACTTGGTTTTGAACTGGTCTATGATGTCTGCCATAATATCGCCAAATTTGAAGAGCATAAAATCGATAATCAGAATAAACTGGTTTGTGTACATCGCAAAGGTGCCACCCGGGCTTTCGGACCCGGACGTAAGGAATTAGCTGCAAAATTTCATTTTCTCGGACAACCCGTTATAATTCCAGGTGATATGGGCACAGAGAGCTATCTCTGCCTGGGAACGGATAGGGCCATGCAGGATACTTTCGGTAGTTCCTGCCATGGGGCAGGGCGTACGATGAGCAGGCATCAGGCCCTCAATACTGCCAGTTACAACCAGGTTATGAACGATATGAAGGCAAAACAGATCTGCGTGAAAGCCGCCGATAAAAAAACATTGGTCGAAGAAATGAGCTCTGCTTATAAAAATGTGAGTGATGTAGTGGACACCATGCACGAAGCAGGTATCATCCGGAAAATCATCCGCTCTCAACCGCTTGGCGTAATTAAAGGTTGAACATTCGATCTGCCAGCAGGATTAAATTTGAATAAGAAATGGGTGGTAATTCCTCATACCGCGGATTACGCTGTTCAGGTCCATGGCAGAGATTTTCCGGAACTTGCCTCTAACTGTATAACTGCCCTGAAAGAATCAATGTATCAATTAACAGACATCTCAAGATCATCATTAAGCAGGAAAAGCTTAAAAATTCATTCCCTGGATCAGAATTCTCTGTTGATCGATCTGCTCAGGGAAATTCATTACCTTATTATAAGTGAAAAAATTATCCCCATTTCCTGTAATTTCAGTGACTGGTCAGAAAAAAACCTTAAAATATACTGTTTTTTCCGGAAAATAGAAGCTGCTGATGTTAAGATCAGAGAGATTAAGGCTGTAACCTATCACGATGCCATCATTTTGAAAGAACCTCGTGGACTCTCGATCCGTATCGTATGCGATGTATAAACTTTCCGGAGTTTTCTGCCGGATAACCCCTGCCACTCGTTGTGAATAGATCCCTCAGTGCAATTTCTGATGTTACATATTTTTTGTAACTTGACATTATGGCCAGTTTAAGGATTTAGGGACAATCCTGAAGGGTCAGGAATATTGTTTTTTACTAAAATCTAATAGTCAGGAGTTAAATTGGAAAAGCTGCTTGTTACCAGTGCACTGCCTTACGCTAACGGGCCTCTGCATGTCGGGCACATAGCTGGTGCCTATCTGCCGGCTGATATCTTTGTCCGTTATCATAAATTATTGGGAAATGACGTGATTTTCATCTGCGGAACTGACGAGCATGGTGCACCGATATCGATTAAAGCAGATGCCGAAAGTGTATCACCCCGCGAGATTGTAAACCGTTATCATGAAAGTATCAGGGACAGTTTTCTGGGCCTGGAAATCGACTTCGATAATTTCTCCGGTACAGCCCGGCCTATTCATCATGAGATGTCACAGAAATTCTTCCTGAATCTCTGGAAAAGAGGCTATCTGCAGGAAAAAACAACTCAGCAATGGTTTGATCCTGTCCATCAGCGTTTTCTGGCCGATCGTTATGTGGAAGGCATCTGCCCGTATTGTGGTAAGCCGGGAGCCCGGGGTGATCAATGCGACAGTTGCGGTAAACTGATCGATGCTGTTAACCTGATCGAACCCCGCAGTAAAATATCCGGAGAAATTCCCGTTCTGAAAGAAACTTCTCACTGGTATTTAAATCTTCCCAAATTCGAACCTGAACTGCGGAAATGGCTGGATACCAAAACCTCCTGGAAAGATAATGTCAAAAATTTCATTCTGAGCTGGTTGAACGAAGGTCTCATCGAAAGATCAATTACCAGGGATATCGACTGGGGTGTGCCTGTCCCTCTGGAAAAAGCAGCTGGAAAAGTACTCTATGTCTGGTTCGATGCACCGATTGGCTATATATCATCCACTATGGAATGGGCTCAGAAAATGGGACAGCCCGACCGCTGGCGTGATTACTGGTTGAGTGCCGATACCAAACTGATCCATTTTCTGGGCAAGGATAATATCCCGTTTCACACCATCATCTGGCCAGCTGTGCTGATGGCTCAGGATGAACCCTTCGTTCTGCCTTATGATGTCCCCGCCAATGAACATCTGAACCTGGAAGGACAGAAAATGTCTACCAGTCGCAACTGGACTGTCTGGGTCAATGATTTCCTGGCAGAATTCGATGGTGAGTACCTTAGATATTACCTGGCTGCCATCGCTCCGGAAAGCAAAGACAGCGATTTTAACTGGAAGGAATTTCAGGCCCGGATCAATAGTGAATTGAATAACATTCTTGGCAATCTGGTTAACCGAACACTGATCTTCGCCAGGAAATATTTCCAGGGGATGATAACACAACCTCTCAAATTCCGGGATCAATCCAAGAAAGTGCTGGCAGAAGCTGCTCTGCTTGTG
This sequence comes from Candidatus Cloacimonadota bacterium, assembly GCA_016931665.1. GTDB lineage: Bacteria > Cloacimonadota > Cloacimonadia > Cloacimonadales > TCS61 > JAFGEH01. The sequence goes on from JAFGEH010000122.1 coordinate 8,048, forward strand.
CAGGATACCGGAGCGGCTTATGCCGGCTATCAGGTGCGCAAAGCACTTAAATCAGTGCTGGATATCGCCAGGCTGGGTAATAAATACTTCGATGAAACCCATCCCTGGCATACAGTTAAAGAAACGCCCGATGTGGCTGCAGAAACCATTTATATTTGCGCTGAACTGCTGAGAATAATTTCCATAGCTGCCTATCCAATTATTCCCTGCAGTATGAGAAAACTCAGAAAGATGCTGAAACAATCGGAAATATTCCACTGGAATACACTACAGAATCCTCTGGAAACCTTGCAGTTGGGAGAAGTGAATTCACTTTTCCACAAGATCGACGACCAGGCAGTACAGCGTCAATTGGATAGACTGCATAAACAGAACACCCATATTCCGCTAAATGAACATAAAAGTGAAATAACTTATGACGAATTTGCTAAACTGGAATTCAGAATTGTGCAGATTAAAACTGCCGAGAAGATTCCCCAATCCAGCAAATTACTGAAACTCACAGTCGATGTCGGGAATGAAACCAGATCTGTTATTGCCGGAATAGCCAGATCCTATGAACCTGAAGATCTCATTGGAAGAAGCGTGATGATGCTGATTAATCTCCAACCGCGAAGAGTAATGGGTGTAGAATCACAAGCTATGATCCTGGCTGCTCACGATGGGGAAGAGATGTCTGTAATGGTGCCAGACCGCCCTGTAAAACCAGGCAGTGAAATTAACTGAAATTAAATGATTTCACCAATTATCAATAATTGAACTTCTGAATCGTTTCTTGCCTGAAGAAGAAATAATTGGATATGGCATGAAAGTATTTATCGAAACCTACGGTTGTCAGATGAATGTGGCAGACAGCGAACTAATTATGGCCCTGCTCGAGAAAAACGATATTACCTGCACAGACGATATAAATGCCGCCAATATCCTGATCTTTAATACCTGTTCTGTCCGCCAGCATGCAGAAGCCAGAGTGCTGGGGCGTATCAGCAACGAAATGGCCCGCAAGAAAACAAATCCTCATCTCAAGATAGGCGTGATCGGCTGTATGGCTCAGAGACTGGGAGAGAAGCTGGGAAAGATTAACCCTGCCATTGATTTTGTGGTCGGTGTAGATCAGTATGCTAAACTGCCTGAAATAATTAGACAGATAGTGGAAAGAGAAGATTTCCTGGTAGAGACAGGTATCAATAGCAATCAGATGTACCAGGGCATATATCCAGTGCATCAGGGTAATTTCAATGCCTTTGTTACCATCATGAGGGGTTGTAATAACTTCTGCTCATACTGCATCGTGCCTTACACCAGGGGACGGGAGAGAAGCCGTCCTCTACCGGAAATCCTAACAGAAATCAGGATTCTGGGTGAAAATGGCTTCAAGGATATAACATTGCTTGGACAAAATGTTAACTCCTATAATTACAATGAGATAAATTTCGCTGAATTACTCAGAAAGGTTAATCAAATAGATACTATTCGCCGCATTCGCTTTGTTACTTCACATCCAAAAGATCTATCAGAGGAAGTGATAGAGGTTATGGCTGAATCGGAAAAAGTGTGCGAACATCTGCATCTGGGACTGCAATCCGGCGATGACGAGATTCTGCACCGGATGAATCGCGGTTATAAATCCTCTGATTTCCTTAAGCTGGTTCGGGATCTGCGGGATGCTATACCGGAAATTGCCATAACAACTGATATCATAGCTGGATTTCCAGGAGAAACGGAACAGCAGTTTCAGCATACAGTCGATCTTATGCAGGAAATAAACTTCGATTATGCTTTTACCTTTAAATTCTCGCCCAGGGAAGGAACTGCAGCTGCCAGCCTTCCCGACCAGCTGCCCAGGGAAATAAGACAGGAAAGGCTTCAGCGCCTGATCAACCTGCAGGAAGAGATTACTAACAGAAAATACCAGTCACAAATCGGCAGGATCAAGGAGATCTATGTAGAACGCTTGAGTAAAAAGTCGGATAATGAGGTTTCCGGAAAGTCACGGGATTTTAAAATTACAGTTTTTCCAGGGAATGAGATTTTAATGGGAAAATTTGTAAAAGTTAAGATAATTCAGGCAACAGGGTGGACTCTCAAAGGAATAATGCTGGATTAAAAACAAATGCTTCTTTATTAAATCAGATCAGATTTCTTTCTGCTGAAA
>JAFGEH010000123.1 GCA_016931665.1 Candidatus Cloacimonadota bacterium
CTGGCTGTTCACCCGATTTACGGAGTGACCTTTGCCACAGATCTAAAACAGGAAAAACATGCCGATGACGTTACAGTACATATTGGCGCTGAATACTGGACAGGTGTCGGCAAGGATACAGAAATCGGTTCCAGCCATTCTGCAATCAATCTGGAAGAAAAAACCAAATGGGATGAGATCCTTTCCAATACTCAAGGCGGTATCAGACTGGGAGTAAATGATGGTAGTTTTACTGCCGGTTTTGGCCTCAGATTCAAGATGCTGGAAATGAACTATGCTTACCTGACCGAAAAAACAGAAGGATTTGATAATTCTCATCAGTTCTCTCTGATTTTAAGGTTCTAGATTATCTGGAAGACATGCTTCCGGATATTCTATAAGAAAAGGAGATCCCATGAATAAATTTCTTCTACTGATTCTAACGGTGTTTCTCGTTGCCGGATTATATGCTTCCAACGAGAGATTCCTGAGAAATGGCGAGAAATATTTCATGCAGGGAGATTATGAAAAAGCGGAAGAACTGCTGCTGATGTCCATGCAGAAGACTACAGTTCTTCCGGAACATCATTACTGGCTGGGTAAAACCTATATCGCCCTGCAGAAATATGATCTGGCTTATGAACATATTAGTATCTACAAAGAGAAAAATTTTGGTGCAGATATCAGGGAAGTTGATGCTATACTGAATATTTTAAGCAATCAGATCGAACTCAGTAAGACCGGCAGAAACATCTACACCCTCGGTACGATCTATGGCGCTGTCAATAGTGAGTACTCCGATTTTGCACCAGTTGTTTTCGATAATGGCCGTAAAATGTATTTCACCTCCCAAAGATTCGCTGACCTTGGTAAAGAAAATATCTGGATGGTTGAACTGAAAGGCGGTATCTGGGCCAATCCGGTTCTGATCAAAGACCTTTCCACCAATCGCAATGAATCTCTGGGAGCTTTAACTGAAGATGGATACGTTGCCTATTTGTTTGGAAATTATCTTTCCAACTCAAAAAATGGTGACATCTATATGACCAGAGAAACAGATAAAGGCTGGGAGAAACCAAGCCTGATCGCCGGGATTAATACGGATAAAATTGAAGTTTATCCCTATGTTTATGAAGATCTGATGTTCTTTGCCAGTAATCGGGATGGCGGATTTGGCGAATTGGACCTGTATGTATCTCAGAAGGTGAATGGCAACTGGAGTAAACCCCAGAACCTGGGTCCGATTATCAATACTCCTGAGCATGAACAGACACCTTTCCTGGATTGGGATGGTAAAACATTGTACTTTGCTTCCGACGGACATCCCGGACTGGGAGGCTTCGATATCTTCAAATCTGAAAAGATCGGTGACAGCTGGCAGGATTGGAGCGAACCGGAGAACCTGGGACTCGTTGTCAACACCGTGAAAGATGACAGATATTATTATGCCTCTCCTTACGAGAACGTTGCTTACATAGCTTCCAACAGGTTTACCGGGATGGGACATGAAGATATTTACAAACTGAATATTGCTCCTCCCGAAGAGATCGTGGAAGAAGAACTGATCATACCCGAATATGAAGATCCCATGATCGATATGGCACGTGATGAGATTATCGTTATTGATAATGTTTACTTCGATTTCGATCAAGCTACCCTGAAAACAGAATCATTCCAGTCTCTGGATTATGCTGTCAGCTGGCTGATGCAGCATCCTGAATATAAGATTGAAATCAGCGGGCATACAGACAGTATCGGACCCAGTGAGTATAACCTTAATCTTTCCCTGCGCCGTGCGGAAGCAGTGGTGGAGTATTTTGTGGAAAAGGGATTGAACGCTGATAATATGATCAGTAAAGGCTACGGAGAGGATAATCCTGTTGCCGATAATGCCACCGATGAAGGCCGGGCGGAAAACCGGAGAGTTGAAATCAAGATCCTGGACATCGATGAAGATTTCCTGGAGCTGGAATTAGAAGAGTAGCAGAACAATAAGTCTTAATGATAAACCAGGCGATCCGCAAGGATCGCCTTTTTTGTTCTATATTGACAAATTTCCTTGAAATATAATATTCATATTGGAGTTTATATATCAATAAATCGGACAAGGTATTAAAATGAGATATATTTTTATGTTATTTATTCTGTTCTGCGGTTCGATTATCTATGCTGATTTATATGAAATCTATATTTACCATCCGGATTCTCTTGTTTATAACTGGCTAAGACAGAGCGATATTGAACCTTCAATTTTTGAACCAGATTACAAATTGGGCATTATCGGGGATGAAGAGATCATTAATGAAATAAAAACATTGGGCTATCATTACGAGATAGGTTCTTCTCAGCAGGACTGGATAAGGGATATTCCCGGTTACCGGGATTACGGAGAGCTTACGAGTGAATTAGAAACCCTGACGGCAGCTTACCCCGAGATCACCAGTTTATTCTCTCTGGGACCCTCCGTGTGTAACAGCTATTATCAGACCGGTTATGGTAATTATCAGAACTACCAGCATGAGGTCTGGTGCCTGAAGGTGTCCGATAATCCCGAGATCAATGAAGATGAACCGAATATCTATTTTGCGGCAGCCATCCATGCCCGTGAACCCATCAGCCTGGAAGTTAACATGTATATCCTTAACCATTTGCTGGCAAACTACAATTCAGATGAAGATATCGCCTTCTGGATTGACAACACTCAGATCTGGTTCATTCCTCTCATGAATCCGGATGGACATAAAATGGTTATTGATGGAACATTCACTGACCATAGAAAGAACCTTCGGGACAATAACGGGAATGGATTGCCCAACACAAATCATATAGATGGAGTTGATCTGAATCGTAATTATGGCTATGTCTGGGGGAATAACAATGCTTCATCTACTCCTTCCAGCAGTACATACCATGGTCCGTACGCCTGGTCCGAACTGGAGACTATCTATGCCAGGGATCTTATTTATTCCCACAAATTCATGGGGGGAGTAACTTATCATTCATCCGGGCAATGGGTCCTCTATCCGTTGGGGCATCTACCCAATGTCTGTTCTCTGGATCACCAGGTCATGGGTGATCTGGCTGTACAAATGGCAAATACTATTCCCAAAAGAAGTTCCGATGGTTCGCAGACCGGATATTACACTCCAGCCCAGGCGGTGGATTTCGGCTATACCTGCCAGGGAACCATGGGTGACTGGGGTTATGCGGAACAGAGGATTTTCTCTTTCACTATTGAGTTAGCATGGACATTCATACCACCCAGTAATTATGTTAACTTGATATGTGAAGATAATCTGGAAGCAGCCCTTATCTTTCTGGACAGGGTACATCATTCCACTGTCACTGGCAGGATTTCTGATGCTGCGGGAGATCCATTATTAGCGGAAATATATGTCGAAGAAGTTGATTTTGCATCTGGAATGACACCGGTGGAACCAGTAAGAAGCGATACGACATTCGGCCGCTATTACCGTCCACTGCTGCCCGGTTCTTATACATTTACCTTCTGCTGTGAAGGATATCCCGATCAGACTTTTGAGAATGTACTGGTTACAGCAGAAGAAATTTCAATTCTGGATGTGGTGTTCGGGACAAACTATGTGGAAGATGTTCAGATTGAACTTACCTCCAGTCAGGTTACACTCCATTGGACTCCGGAACAGGGTTTCAATTATATTGTTTATTCATCTTCCGAGCCTGGCGGAGTCTTTTCTCCTGACCTCACAGGTGAATTTCTGGAAGCATCTACCTGGGTGTGTCCCATGCTGGCCGATAAAAAATTCTACCGGGTAGAAAAAATATCAGAATAAAAAAAGGCGGAATCTGTAAAGACTCCGCCCTTGAGTGAGTTTGATATATCTTACTTTATCAGCAGCAGTTTCTGATTAAAAATAGAATTACCAGCCCTTAAAACAGCAAAATACAGACCGGAAGGGCATTCTTTTCCATAATGGTCGTGTCCCGTCCAGATAGTGCTGTACTGGCCAGCCGTGATATATTGATTAAGCAGAGTAGTAATTTTCTGTCCTTTCAGATTATAAATAGCAAGCTCTACGTCACTATCCCCGGCTAAAATGAACTGTAGTTTCGTTTCCGGATTGAAAGGATTGGGACTGGCAGCAAGGAGCTCGGTAACTGGCGAAATGATGTTTTCCTGGTTCGAATTAGGCAAGGTAACGAATTCGATATTGGAGATAGCAACAGAAATACTGTCTCCGGTAAAGCCGATACCGTTATCTTCAGCTGTAACCTGGCATCTAAGATAATTCTCACCTGTTTCAGCAGCAAGGAGATAAGTTGCATTTACCGCTCCAGCAATATCAAACCACTCTCCATTCTCTGATTCTGATATCTGCCATTGATAGGATAATTCGATAGTACTCTCTTCTCCGGGTGGCACCCATTGATTATCGACATCATCATTCCAGGAACCGGGATCACAA
>JAFGEH010000124.1 GCA_016931665.1 Candidatus Cloacimonadota bacterium
ATCACCATGCGGAATACCATAATCAATAATGGTCGAGGTTATTCTGGTGGTTTTCCCGGGATATTCGGCCAGGAACTGGTGATGAAGCACGATCAGATCCCTTTCACCCGGGTTGTAGGACATTCTTTCCAGCATCAGGGTGGTAAGAACGTCTATAGCAGCACCTTCGGTAACGGGAAGGGGTGTATCATCGAAGAAACCGAGCCACTCGAATTTCTTCAGGATCACACTATAATCCGGTAAGTTAAATTTCTGCCTGATCAGATCTCTGAGGCAGGTGCCGGGTTCGGCCTGCAACATTTTGGTCAGAATGAAGTCCTTCACTGTTCCGCTCAGGTTCTGGAACACTTCTCCTTCCTGGAAAAACCCCATCCGGGAGAGTATATACCAGGTTTCACAGTGGCTGATATTGCGGAAGGTCCCTCGGTACATGGTTTTGAGATGCTGGAGGCCATACAGGTCGATATACCCCAGGGAGTCCCGGTTAGGGTAAGCTTCCAGGGTGCCGGCTCCTTCCACATCCACCAGCCAGTAGTTGCGGAACAGATCTTCACCTGCTATCTCCACGATCTTGCCATCCAGCATATAACGGGCTCCGTTGCCGGCAGCCTTGAGTACACCCCGGGGAGCCCAGGAAAATTTATAGCCCAGGGGGTTGGTATTGGCTTCGGGGGCCGGCAGCCCTCCGCAATAGGACATAAAAGAAACTATTTTCCCGCCTTCAGCTTCCACCTGATGAAAGATCTTCATGGCGCTCATATGATCGATCCCCGGATCTACCCCGATTTCATTCAGGATCATCACTCCCGCTTCCCGGGCCGCACTGTCCAGGGAGCGCATTTCGGGGCTGATATAGGAAGTGGTTACCATGTGTTTTCTGTGTTTAAGGCATAATCTGGCCACGGAAACATGCAGGGTGGCGGGCAGCAGGCTCACGCAGAGGTCGCTGGCCTTAACCAGTTCTTCCATTTTTTCCAGATCGGTGGAAAGGACCTGCAGAGCTTTCACGTTGGCATGAGGAGCGGCAAGTTTCTCGGCCTTGCTCAAAGTTCTGCTGGCTACAACAATCTCAAAACCATGTCCTGCCAGATAATCTACCATGGGTTTAACTACCAGACCGGCACCAAAAATGGTTACTTTTCTCCTCATTAAAAAACCTCCAAATCAGATATATTAATCGGGGCAAACATGGGAAGTAAGTAAAAGGTGTCAACCCAAATCGAAATATTTTTGGGTGTGAAATAAATTGAAAAAGCGGGGGAAAAATTCCGGCAGAATTACTGGCAGGGCGGTATCGTTGCCTGCTCCCGGCAGAATATATTTTCACGGTGAAAAGATCTCAGGCAGACGGGTGGACACCGGTTCCAACCGGAATCAGGAGAAAGAAGTTTTTGCCATTCTTCCCGGCCGGATAGGTGGTAGTGAAAGTTACATTGCAGGTAACCTGCTTTATTTAACAAAGAATAGGAACATTTATTGCGCGTTTACACCTTTCGGTCAGGTTTTTGTTTTGACAAAAATCTGATCTGATAATCGTTAGTAAATTCGTGAATAATACTGGAGGATGATAATGAAAAGAACTTTTTTACTGCTTCTGCTGTTGAGTATGGCTTTCCTGATCCAGGCTGAAATTATTCAGCACACTTACTATTTTACCCGCCCGGAATTAGCTTCTGAAGACGGTTATACTGAAATATCCTATGCTGATTGTACACTGCTGGGAGAAGAAGGAGAACCCTTGATTCCCTGGTATGGTGCCAGCCTGCTGGTTCCTCCCGGACAGGAAGCGGCAGAGGTGGTAATAATCAGCCAGAGTATTACTGACGAACTGGAAGGAATTGTTATTAAACCTGCTAGCCGGCAGTTCCCCATCTCTCAGCCGGTTGACAACTATCAGGTGCAGCCGGACCAGAGTATTTACAATTCTGCTGCTGCCTACCCGGCGGCAGTTCTCCGCGGAGAAGCCACCCATTTCCTGGCTGGTCATGGTATAGTGTCCTTTCTGGTCTCCCCAATCAGATATTATCCTGCCGAAGAGCGGGTAGAGCTGCTTTCCGAGATCACAATCCAGCTAACAACGATCCCGACGCAACGGGCGCAAGCTGCTGCCGCCTTCCTGAAGGACAGCGAAGAGATTTCCAGCCGGATCAATTCACTGGTTGATAATCCCGCCTTCAGTTCGGTTTATACTTATCCGCAGCAGACCAGAGAGATGGAGTATGACCTTCTGTTGATCTCCAATACAGACCTGCTGCCCGAGTTTGCCGATTACATCCTTTTCAAGGAAAGCACAGGCTACAGTATCCTCACTGCTACCATCGAAGATATTTACAGCATGTACCCGGGAGTTGACAATGCCGAGAAAGTAAGGAACTGCATCATCGATAATTATTTGAATTACAACATCGGTTATGTTATCCTGGGCGGTGATACCGATGGACAGAATCAGAACAACGCCATCGTTCCCCACCGCGGATTTGCCGTGCTGGATGATCCTTCCCTGCCTTCCGACATGTATTTTTCCAACCTGGACGGCTCCTGGAATACTGATAACGACAACAGCTGGGGCGAATCCAATGAAATGGACCTCTATTCGGAAGTATTGATCGGCCGCCTCTGCGTGGACAGCGCTGAGGAAATCCAGAATTTCACCAGTAAATTGCTAATGTATCAGGATGCCCCGGTAGTGGATGACATCGAAAAAGCAGCCATGGTCGGGGAAGAACTGAACAACAGTCCCTGGACCTGGGGCGGCGACTACAAAGATCAGATCGCCTACGGTTCCAATGCCGATGGTTATACAACCACGGGAGTTGCTGCTAATTTCGACCTTTATTTTTTCTATGAAAGGGACGGTTACTGGGATAAATACAGCATCTTCGATCAATTCAATCAGACCGGACTCAACCTGCTCAACCATCTGGGGCATTCCAATCCCACTTATAACATGAAAATGAACAATAACGACCTGACAACCACCAACTTCACCAACGACGGCGTTAACCGCGGCTATGTTATCGGTTATTCTCAGGGCTGTTACAACGGCTCCTTCGACAACTGGCATTTCAGCGGCTATTATACGGAAGACTGCTTTGCCGAGAAATTCACAACCATTGCCACCGGAGAGGTCGCCACCATTGCCAATTCCCGTTACGGCTGGTATATGCCCGGCGGTACCAACAGCAGTTCCCAGTATTATGACCGCCAGTTCTACCATGCCATTTTCGGCAGCAACATCACCATGATCGGCGATGCCAACCGCGCTTCCAAGGAATCCAATGCCAGCCTGATGCAGAACGATAACTATATGCGCTGGACTGCCTATGAACTTAACCTGTTCGGAGATCCTACCATGGATATCTGGACGGAAATGCCAACCGATATGTTCACTTCCTACCCGGCCAGCATTCCCATCGGCACCGACCAGGTTCAACTGGTTACCGATGCCCCCTATGCCCGGGTTGCCCTGATGCAGGGTGACGTGCTGATCGGCAGAGGGATGTCCGACGGCACCGGCCTGGTTTCCATCAATACTTTTGCTCCCGTCACAGATGTGATCCCCATCGAACTCTCCATTATCGCCCATAACAAGAACCGCTATCTGGGCACAATTTATGTGGTTGCCGACCAGCCTTATGTGATCTACCAGACACACACTATTGATGATGCCGCCGGTAACGGCAACGGGCTGGCCGATTATAATGAATGCTTCAGCCTTGACATGAGTTTCAACAATGTGGGAAACCAGCCGGCTGCGGACGTTACTGCCGTGCTTTCCACTGATGATGAATATGTGGAGATCACCGTCGATAGCGCTGACCTGGGTGATTTCCCCGCTGAAACCGTGCTGAATTTTACCGATGTCTTCAATCTTCAGGTAGCCAATTTCATTCCCGATCAGCATAGAGTACTTTTTGACCTGGAATTGACCGGCACGGGCGGAGACACCTGGACCTCCCATTTCTTCATCACCTTCCAAGCTCCAATCCTGGCTATTGGCAATATGTATATCGATGACAGCGAAGGCGACGGCGACAGCTTCCTCGATCCGGGTGAGACAGCCCTGGTCAGCATCCCGGTCTTCAACCAGGGGCATGCCCTTTCTCCCCAGGCGGTGGGAACTCTCACCTGCAACAACGGCCTGGTTTCCATCCAACCCGTGATCGACCAGATCACCGGCCTGGAACCCGAAGACGATTTCAGCCTCTTTTTCCTGATCACCATTGATCCGGAAATCCTGGTGGGAACCCCGATTATTCTTGATTTTGACCTGAACTGTACCGGCTACGAAGGCTATAATGTGAATGAAAGCTTCATTCAGACGGTCGGCCTGATTCTGGACAGCTTTGAGAACGGAAACTTCGCCAGCTTCAACTGGCAATCCGGAGGTGATGCCGTCTGGACGATCGTGGATAACCAGGCTTATGACGGTACTTATTCGGCCCGTTCCGGCAATATCGGCAGTTCGGAAAGTTCCCATCTTTCACTGGAACTGGATATCCTGGTCAGCAGCGAGATCAGATTCTGGAAAATGGTCTCCTCCGAAGCAAATTACGATTTCTTCACCTTCTCCATAGATGGC
>JAFGEH010000125.1 GCA_016931665.1 Candidatus Cloacimonadota bacterium
AGGTGAATATGTTAACCTTTAAAAGAGTTTTTATCGCGACTCTGTTCGGTATTGCCTGCGGATTGATCTGCCTGTTCCTGGCCAGTTCCGATCCAGCCCAGCCCATAAACTGCGGACTGAAGTTGACGATTATTATCAGCCGGACTCTACTGGGTTTCACCATCGGGATCAGTGCCCTGCGTCTGGCCTGGTGGCTACATGGCATCGTGCTGGGTTATCTGGTGAGTATTCCCATGGCTCTAGCGATTATTTACGATTGGAAAATTGCTGTTGCCACCCTGGTTATGGGCATAATCTATGGTTTAATCATCGAGCTCTTCACCTCAGTGATTTTCAAGGCAAAACCGATGGGATTATTGCCAAAAACTTAAAAACACAGAAATCAAAAAGGCAGGAAATTCAATTTCCTGCCTTCAATTTGAATTTTTTATCCTTATTTCAAGAGTATTCTACCTGAACCTTTCATCAGACTTCTTTACCGGGAATCCGCTTTTTCCTGCTTTCCAGCCAGCCGATGCGGATTTCTTCCCTGCCATCGAATTCCGGTATATAGGGTTTGATGTCAAGCAGGGGAGTTCCATCCATCATATCCACATTCTCGATCTGCAGGACACCCTCCCTGATACCTTGTAACCGCACCACCGACAACCCGATGGGATTGGGTCTTCTCGGTGCCCGGGTGGCAAATAATCCTCTTTCTGTATCATCCAGAAAAGGAATGACCTTCAATTTATAACCATTCGAGCGGTGAAGATGGTAAAGTAGAATTATATGAGAAAATCCTTCAAGATCCTGCAAACCTTCCCGGTATTCAGGGAATACTTCAATTGTACCTTTGATCCCGGCTGCAAAGCGGGGCTGGATCGGTATTTCCTGAAGTTCAGTAAAAGGAGTATGAATTATCCCGATCGGGTGATATTCGATCTTTCTCCCGGTTTCCGGGTTGTCCTGACTCAAGGCTTCCAGACTTCCCAGACTCTTCCGACCAAAGCCGGTCCCGGCTTGAGAGTTGTCTCTCCCGGCTGCCAGCCGGAAGGAGTAACCTCTCCGGTCTTAGCCACATGCTGGAAGGCTTTCACCTGCCGCAACAGTTCATCGGGATTGCGGCCTACTTCGGGAGTCAGCACTTCCATCGCCCGGATCACGAAATCGGGATCGATGATGAAGCGTCCCCGGATATCTACTCCTGCTGCTTCTTCATACACGCCATACAATCTGCCGATCTGACCGCCGGCATCGGAGAGCATGGGGAAGGGTACTCCGCCTTTTACCATCTTAGAAAGTTCCTGTTCCTGCCAGATCTTATGGACAAAGCGGCTATCGGTGCTCATGGACAGCACTTCTACACCAAGTTTTTTAAATTGATCATAAAGGGCAGCGACCGCTGCCAGTTCGGTGGGTCAGACGAAGGTGAAATCGCCGGGATAGAAACACAGGACAATCCATTGCCCTTTATAATCCGCGAGCCTGACCGTTTTAAATCCCTCTCCTGCCAAAAAGGCATTGGCTTCAAAATCAATCGCCGATTTACCAACACGCGCTGTCATAATGCTGACCTCCTGTTTAACTGAATTTTCCTTTGCCTGCCCGGAAGTATCCGTATTAGCCACAATTGGTCCTTTGGCAGGTTTCACACAACCATCTTTCTGTTCTGGCATGTTACCTCCTTTTTAAGACAATTATTGATGAGTATTTGTACTTTAATATTATCACTATAAGTTTATTCCATCCGAATTTCCCGAACTGTCAACCTTAATTTCGAAATGAAAATACACTGAAGCGAATAAGCCATGATGTGATAATGCCGGAAAGTGAGGAAGACGTTAAAGTAAATACAGCTTCATCGATCCTTCTTTTAAAGATATTGGGGAACCGTCCGTTTACGCACGATATATGTCCAAAAGCGTTCGCCCGCTAGATAGATAATTTTCTGTATTATCCTACATTTCAATATGTTGCGATAATGGCTCTCCATTTGCATTTATTTCATTTGATTGCCAAATTAAAATCTGTTTATATAGGAGAAGGCATGAAAAAGAAACTGGGAGCTAAATCTGTTATCTATCCCATTCCCACAGTTCTGGTAGGAACCGAGGTTGCCGGAAAAGCAAATTATACTCTGACGGGTGACTGCGGTATTATGGGCCTGCAACCGGCGCTGGTTTATATCGCACTCCATGAAAGCAGTTATACGAGTGAAGGGATCCGCCGGAATAATTCATTCAGTTTGAATTTTCCAACTTCCAAAATGATGCAGATCGCCGATTACTGCGGAATCCATTCTGGTAGAGAAGTAGATAAATCATTGCTTTTTGACATTTTCTATGGTGAGTTGGGCAATGTCCCCCTGATCGAAGAGTGCCCGGTTAATCTGGAATGCCGTGTACTTCAGAATATTGTTATTCAGCAGCGCCATATCTATATTGCCGAAGTTGTACAAACTTATGTTAAAGATGACCTGGTGATAAACAGGGACGGCCATTTCTACCTGGCTAACATGACCCGGCTGGATCCTCTCATCTATTCTCTGGATAACCGCTATTACCAGATCGCAGAATCCATCGGTATAGGATATTCGGAAGGAAAGAAATTTCAGACACCTACTGCTTAATTTATAATAATTCTGAAAATTTACTTTAGAAGATTTCTTAAGTGATTATATTATTCTGTCAATCATCTGGTAATAATAAGCGGGAAATTGTTTGTTTCTAACTCATAAGCAAAATTATTATTATAGTTGACAAAGACAATACAGGCTTGATTATAAATAATAAAAGAGTCAATATAATAAGGAGGATAGATATGAACACTCTGAGAAACGGACGTGGTGGATATATCCTTTTTCTGCTGATCTTACTCTTTTTTATAATTATTCTGGTTAGGCAGAATTCACAACCGCGCCAGATAAGCGGTATGGTTGAGTATAAAATGATCACTGGAATGAGAGATGAATTATTACAGGTAATAATGCTGCAAACACCTTCGGAATTCATCCACAAAGATCCTGTTTTTGATACTCTTATCAGCACCAGATCCCTGCCTGATATCATATCTGATTCTTTATTCAGTAATTTTGAAGATATTAAATATCGGGTAAGCATCTTCAATAATACCCGTAACGAAACCAGTATGTACTTTCTCAACCGGGAAATGTTTGAAATGATAGACATCGGGAATATTTATCAATTTGAAATTGATCCCAAACATCGGGACACAATTAGAAAAACTTCTTTATATAATTGAAGGAAAAATGATTGAGATAATACGTTCCCGGCGCAGCGTACGGGAATTCCTGCCCAATCCGGTAGAAACAGAGAAGATCGAATTGCTGCAGGAGGCTGCCCTCCGTGCTCCCACTTCCCGTAATCGTTTAAGCTGTTACTATTATTTTATTACAAATCGCGCAATTCTTGAATCTCTGGCCATAGCCAAACCTCAGGGTGGTATTTTCCTGAAGGAAGCTCCTCTCGCGGTGGTGGTTACCGGTGATGAAAAGGCAACTGATGTCTGGGTAGAAGATTGCAGTATAGGATGTTCATTCCTGCAACTGATGGCGGCATCTCTGGGACTGGGCAGCTGCTGGGTGCAGATCCGGAACAGGTGGCATAATGACCATATAACTGCCGAGGGATATATACAAGATCTACTGCAATTACCCGGAAATTTAAGAGTTGAAGCTTTGATTGCCATCGGTTATCCTGCCATTAAACCCGCACCGGTTCCTGCCCGCGATCTGGCTTTAGATCATATTAATTTCATACATTAAAGGATAAACCGGGATGTTAAATAAGACTTATGAAAAAACCTATGCGGCAGTACGGCACATACCAAGGGGCAAGGTGGCAACTTACGGTTTGATAGCCGCAGTGGCAGGCTTTCCGGGTCAGTCCAGAATGGTGGGATATGCTTTGAATTCACTGCCGGAAGGCTATCAGGTCCCCTGGCATCGGGTCATTAATTCTCAGGGCAAAATCAGCCTGGGCACTGCCGGGGGCTGGGGTGAATACCAGCGCTCTCTGCTGGAAGCGGAAGGTGTGATCTTTAATGATATTGGCAAGATTGATTTAAGTATCTATTTATGGCAGCCTGCTGCTGGAATATCCTTCTAATGCAGGGCTTTGAACAGCATTATAAAAGTAATCCCCCCGGCGGGATTTAATTCTGCTGAAATACTGCCCCCATAACGTTCCATATTCTTTTTAACAATAAATAAACCCAGGCCTGTATTGGCCGTTTTGCCGTATTTGAATCTCTCTTCAAAGATGCGGGGAATTATCTCCACCGGCATCCCTCTGCCATTATCGGAAAATCTGACTTCCTTGAATTTTTCCTGATTCGTAATCGATATTTCTAATCTGGTAGCTCCACCATGTAAACGGGCATTACGGATCAGATTGTCAAACAGGGAAAAGATTGCCTCATCAGCCAGAATCTGGCCTTTACCCTGCATTACAAACTCAAGTTCGGGATAATTTTCCCGTAATTGTCGAAAGATCTCTGTCAATTCATAGAATTTCAGGCTACTGTTCGTATCGATGAAACTTTCCAGTTCCCTCATCCGGTCAATCAGGTCCACACTCTTTCTTATTGCTTTTTCTGCTTCCTGCAGGACATCCTTTTCCTGATTATTCTGATAAATTCTTAACGCGCTCCTGCTGACAGCCAGGTTATTCAACAGGTCATGCCTTAGGATCTTGTTGATCAGTTCCAGATGATCCTTATGGGCTTTCAACTCACGATTGGCACGGGCTAATTCGACATTGCGCAAGCGGTAAATCTCAGCCTGCTGCCGGGCCAATTCAGCTTCCTTCTCCTTCTTCTCAATATCGTAATTCAACTGCAACTCTGCAATTTTTTTACTACTCTGCACATTATAGATTTCATTGCGCAGATCGGAATATTTTCTGTAAAACTCCAGAGCCTGCTTGTATTTCCTGAGATTGGCATATATCAGGGAAAGATTCAGGTAAGAATTACTTATCTCATCTTTGCTGTTAATTTCTCTGGCACACTTCAAACCCTCTATCTGGTATTCAAGAGCTTCCTGATACCTGCCCAGTTCCAGCAAGGCTGAAGTGACATTTACATAGCTGATAGCCAATTCCCGTTTGCGGTTATGCTTTTTCTCTATCTCCAGGGTCTGCAGGAAAATTTTCAGTGATTCCTCGATATTGCCCTGGTAAAAATGTACTATGGCCATATCATGAAGAATGAAGGAGATGCCGAATTCATAATTCACCTTCCTGGCAATATCCAGTGCTTCCTGATGGTATTGCAGGGATTTATCGTAATCTTTCCGGTAAGTCATTACATTTGCTAATTCGTTCAAAGGGGTGATCAGTTCTTGGGGATCACCAATTTTCTTGGCTTTCTCAACAGCCCGGCTGAAATATTCCCCGGCCTGTTCGAAATTCTCCAGTTTTCGATATACATAGCCTATCCCTTCCAGTGCCAGTTTGGACTTATGATCATTGCTGAGATCTTCAGCCAGCTGCAGGGCCTCCAGATAATATTCCAGAGATCGGTCATAGGCAGCAGCATAGAGAACATTGATCTGACCCAGGCTGCACAGTATATTCAGACGGCTGGTGTGGACGTCATTTTCAGATTTGAATTCCTTGCCATGATCGAGCAGAAGCTGATTGGCTTCCAGATAAGATTTAACTGCCATTTCCGGTTTTTGCAGCTGTTCATATCTTTTACTTATATCCAAGAGAATTTTTAATCTCTCCGCAGTATTGGCTGAACCAAGTTTTACTTCCAGTTCACGGATCTTCTCATCCTGCATAAAAAACCCCTTTCTATCTAACCTTGGGTTATATTGGTAAGATTAATGTTCTCACGAAATTGAAGCAAGCAATTTCTAATTTTGCCCCATCCTGGTACAATAATTGAGAATTTTGCCCAATTTTAGTTCATCCTGATTGAGCTTTAATTTGTGCATCTTTATATATTATGACTACTTAGAGATCTGGAATATTTACTGCTTTTACTTGAAGTATAAAGGAGGCACAAATGAAAAAGAGTAGTATGGCCTTTGTATCTGTTTCATTGTTTTTTATGATTTTACTGGCTCTTCCGCAGTCTGCTGCCGCTCAGAACATGACGCTGGCTCCTCACCGGATCGTACTTAATACCAACGGTGCTCAGGAAAATCTGCAGGCAATTATTCCAATGGGTATTCCTTCTGGTTACCAGATAGGGCCCTTCAGCATCAGCCTTTATTTCGACGGACAGTTCGTTATGATGGCTACCGGACTGGAATATTGCTACATCGATGATAACTTCTTTGTTCTTTATGACTGGGATCTGCTGGTCCAGAATCCACTTCTGCAGGAAATGGCTGGTTCTACTGTTACCGCTAATGTTATTGGCAGCTGTACTATCCTCTCAGAAACCGGTCCGCCTATTACCTGCAATTTTAATCATTATGATGATGCAATTATCTTAGCTCCGGGTAAGAAGATGTCCAGGAATTGATTACTCCTTCCAAGACTGTAAACGGCTGATTATTCAGCCGTTTTTTTATCCTGATATCAATATTATTAAATCGATCGGACTGGTTGTATCATCATCAAGAAAGGAAAGAATCTTCTTGGCACTCAGAATTGATTTTTCTAGTTATCAGATACGTTGACTTTATAGATCAATTAATACTTGATAAAAAGTGAAATGATAGAAGTTATATTAGGCTTTCTTCTTCGCCATGTTTTTCTTAATGTGTTTAAAGGCTTCTTCGATCATGGCAAAACCTTTATAGGCTTGACCGATATGGTAATTAGTAGTTATCTCATCGGAGCTTAGCCTTTCACCAGGCGATTCGATACCAAAGTTATAGAGCATTTCCTGATCAGTTATAAGTGAATCCATAGCATCTTTGGCTCCCTTGTGTTCAGGATCGAGCTGCAGTACTTTTTTGAAGTGCTCAATGGCTCTGGCTATCTCCTTGATCCCTAAATAAGAAAGAGCCAGATGGTATTGTACGGATACCAGGTTGGGATCCTCTGACTCTATCTTCTCCAGATACTTTATGGCTTCCTTGTATTTACCCAGAGCTTTCAGAGACATGGACATCTGATAGAAACCAAGAGTTCCCTTGGGATTTTTCTCATTCAGATTACGAAAAGATTCGATACTTTTTCGCAGATTACCAGTATGATAATAAGCCAACCCTTTCCAGTAATAAGCCATATACAAGTCCGGTTCCTTATTGATTATCCGGTTGAAGAGGTCAATTGCTTTGGTAAACTGAGTTGCCCGGAAATAAGCTATCCCGAGTCGATATAGAGCCAGGCTGTACTCAGGCTGGAGACTGATAGCTTTTTCATAGAACCGGATCGAATCCCCCATATCGCCCAGCATATAATACAGTTCTCCGAGATTATAAAAAACCTGAACATTGCTGTAATCCATTTCCAGAACTTTTTTATATTCCTCGATGGCTCTTCGCAGTTCACCATGCATTTTCAGCTCTTCAGCCTCAGCCAGAATTTTACTTCTCTTTTCCATATTTCTTCCTGGTTATTTATTCTAATACCTGTATGGAGAAAAAGTTCAATAATGTAAAGTAAAAAAATGGGGCAACATACCAGAACAGTTTGTCGCCCCCTGTTTCAATAATCGTTCAGTTATCTGGCCTGTTCAATAGCCCAGCTGATTGCCTCGGTCAGCATCTCTGCGGGAGGGCTTCCAATAAAACCATTATTCATCAGTGAGTGGGTCATATTCCGGGAATGTTCAATATCTTTTTTAGCCATTTGGAACGCTTCTTCCCGGGTCATTATTTTACGGGCAACTCCGTCTTTGACAGCCTGCATGGCAACAGCGGCTGATTCTTCCGGAAATACTGTAGCTTCATCCATAGTGGGAACAATGTTTTCAGGATTGATCCCGCGTTTTTCTGCGTAATCCGCCAGGGAATGAGCTGCTGCAATTGCCATGTTATCCGTTACTTTCCTGGCTCTGACCATTAAGGCTCCTTTGAGGATACCGGGAAATCCCAGTGAATTATTCACCTGATTGGGAAAATCTCCCCGGCCTGTAGCAACAATATAGGCCCCGGCCTCTTTGGCGGCATAAGGATAGATCTCGGGAACAGGGTTGGCACAAGTGAATACGATCGAACGGGCAGCCATGGAATGAATCCACTCGGGTTTTACAGTATCCGGTCCCGGTTTGGAAAGAGCAATCAATACATCTGCCCCCCTGCAGGCAACAGCAAAATCTGTTATTTTCTGAGGATTGGTAGTCTGGCATAATTCCCATTTGCGGTAGAACCGGGGATCGGCTTTAATATCCTCCCTGCCGGAATGCAGGGAGCTGCGGGAATCAAAGATCGTCATTTTCTCCGGATCTCCTCCGGCAGCAATGATAATTCTGGCAATAGTTGTATTGGAAGCCCCTGCACCCATCATTACGATCCGGGTATTCCCAATCTGACGGTCTGTAAGTTTAAGGGCATTGATCAATCCTGCCAGGGTTACGCAGGCTGTTCCCTGAGCATCATCATGCCAGACCGGGATATCACATTCTTCCCGAAGGGTATCCAGAACTTTATAGCAATTAGGTTGAGAGATATCTTCCAGATTAATTGCTCCGAAACTGGGTTCGCACATTTTTACAAAGTCAATAATCTTATCCGGATCTTTCTCGCCTTTGCCATTAGTGCTGTTTATACAGAGGGCAACCGCATCGATCCCGCCCAGATATTTCATCAGGAAAGCCTTACCTTCCATTACACCCAGTCCGCCGGGAGGAGTGCAATCACCATCTCCCAGTACACGTGTGGAATCGCTGACTACTCCCACCAGGTTTCCCCGGTTGGTTAGTTCAAAACTGGTATCGTTATTATCCCTGATTGTGGTGGAAATCTTGGAAACACCGGGAGTATACCAGATATTGAACCAGTTGAATCCAAATACTCCGGCTTTGGGAATTGTCTGGATCTTACCGCCGTACCAGCGGTGAGATTTTTCCGCCATTCTTTTCAGAAAGAGTGTTTTGGCTTTAGCTATCTGTTCCTGGGAAAAATTTTCAGGAAAAACTTCATTCAAGTTGGAAAGATCCATCTTAATCTTATTCATACTAAACCCCTTTGTTATTCTTGATTATACTGTTTCACGCCTTCTTGAAAGATATCACGCCCCCGGATGTCATTGGCCACTATACAGGGAAAATTCTCAACAGTTAATTCCCGGATTGCTTCCGTACCCAGATCTTCGTAAGCAATAATCCGGGCAGCTTTGATGGATTTAGCTACCACCACTGCTGCACCACCGATAGCAACCAGATAGACAGCTTTATTTTCTACCAGGGAGTCTATCACCGGTTGCGTGCGAGGACCTTTCCCGATCATGGCTTTCAATCCTGCCTTGAGTAAGGTAGGAGTATAAGGATCCATACGGTAGCTCGTGGTGGGACCCGCAGAACCGATTGGTTTCCCGGGTGGAGCCGGAGCCGGACCTACATAATAGATCGCCTGTCCCTTGATATCAAAAGGAAGTTCCTTCCCGGCTTCCACTAGCTCTACAAGTCTTTTATGTGCTGCATCCCGGCCTGTATAAATCAAGCCGGTAATAAAGACTTTGTCGCCGATTTCCAGCTTACTCAGATCTTCTTCCTGCAGGGGAGTATTCAAATATACAGTTTTAGCCATCTTTGCTCCTTCGTTAAATTACAGCACTCTTATGCCGGGCTGCATGACATTGTACATTCACCGCCACTGGCATGGAAGCTATATGACATGGTTTATGCAGGATATGAACACCCAGGGCGGTTGTCCGCCCTCCTAATCCCTGCGGCCCAATACCAAGTTTATTAATTTTTTCCAGGATATCCTGCTCAACCTGATTCCATTTGGCATCCGGGTTGGGTTCTCCCAGTTTGCGCAACAGGGCTTTTTTGGCCAGCAGAGCACTCTGTTCGAAATTACCTCCCAGGCCAACACCTACCACAACAGGGGGGCAGGGATTGCCACCGGAACGGCGGATCCGGTCGACTACAAAATCAATAACCCCTTTAATTCCGTCAGCAGCTTTCATCATTCGTACTTCACTCATGTTTTCGGAACCACCGCCTTTAGGAGCCACAGTGATCTTAATTTTATCGCCGGGGACTATATCCGTATAGATAATGGCCGGAGTGTTATCTTTGGTGTTTACTCTTTCCATAATTGGATCATCGACCATGGATTTGCGCAGATATCCATCTTTGTAACCCTGGCGAACTCCTTCATTGATAGCCTCGGTGAAATCGCCGCCGGTCAGATGCACATCCTGACCAAGCTCTACGAACACAACTGCTACTCCGGTATCCTGACAGATAGGCATTTGTTCCGTGGCTGCCAATTCATAATTCTCCAGCATAATATTCAGAACTTCTCTGGCTGTAGTCGATTCTTCCCGGGCAGCATATTCCCTGATCACCGAGATAACATCTTCTCCTAAATAGTAATTAGCATCAATGCATAATTTTTTTACTACCGGGATTATTTCCTGTACATTGATTGTTCGCACAGTAACTCCTTTTTTTAATGTTGTTTTAATATTTCGAATATTTTTTCTCCCACCTGGGCGGGAGATTCCACCACCAGAACTCCGGCATTCTTCAATGCTGTCATTTTTTCCAGGGCAGTTCCTTTACTGCCAGCAATGATGGCGCCGGCATGCCCCATGCGTTTTCCCGGGGGAGCCGTCTGACCGGCAATAAAGGCAACAACCGGTTTATGAAAATCATGCTTGATGAATTCCGCCGCCAGAATCTCCAGATCTCCGCCAATCTCGCCAATTATAACAACGGCCTCTGTTTCTTCATCCCGCTGAAACAGCTCCAGTAGATCAACAAAGGTAGAGCCTATAATAGGATCTCCACCAATACCAACGGCAGTAGAGATCCCCAATCCGACGTTAACAACCTGGTTGGCCATTTCATAAGTCAGAGTCCCGGATTTAGAGATCAGTCCCACCGGGCCTTTCCTGAAGACAAAACCAGGCATAATGCCTATTTTGGCTTCATCCGAAGTAATTATACCAGGGCAGTTCGGTCCGATCAATCTGGCTCCCTGTTTCTGCACATATTTTTTTGCCAGCATAACATCATTCACAGGAATCCCTTCCGTAATACAGACTATTATTTTAATTCCTGCTCCGGCAGCTTCCATAATGGCATCTCCGGCAAATCCCGGAGGTACAAAGATCATTGAGACATCAGCTTCTGTTTCTGCCACAGCCTGCTTTACGGTATCATAAACTGGCCGGTCCAGATGTATCTGTCCACCTTTACCTGGAGTTACACCCCCCACAATATTGGTGCCATAAACTAAACACTTTTCAGCGTGGAAGGTAGCCTCTTTGCCGGTAAACCCCTGTACGATGACCCTGCTATGTCGATTTACCAGAATACTCATTGATTACACCCCCCGGCTGCCTGTACTGCCAGCCTGGCACCTTCTGCCAGATCCGAGGCTGTAATCAGGTTTGTGATATTGGCCTGCTTCAGTATTCCAGCAGCTTCCTGAGAATTGGTGCCATCCAGGCGTACTATTACAGGAACCGTCACATGCGTCCGGGTAGTAGCATCGATAATGCCGTTGGCTATCCGGTCACAGCGGACAATTCCGCCAAAGATATTGACAAATATAGCTTTAACATTATGATCCTTTAATATAATAGAAAATCCCTGGGCTACTGATTCGGCACTGGCTCCTCCTCCCACATCCAGAAAATTGGCTGGTTCTCCCCCTTCATATTTAATAATATCCATGGTTGACATTGCCAAACCTGCCCCGTTGACCATACATCCGACATTACCATCCAGTTTTACATAATTGAGTCCGTAAATCCCCGCTTCCAGTTCCGTCGGTTCTTCTTCATCCATATCGCGCAAATCCAGGATATCAGGATGACGGAAGAGGGCATTATCATCAAATCCCATCTTTGCATCAAGGGCAATGAAATCTCCATCCTTCGTTTCGATCAGGGGATTAATCTCAATCAG
>JAFGEH010000010.1 GCA_016931665.1 Candidatus Cloacimonadota bacterium
ACGGACGTGATTACCTGGGACTGGGAGCAGGGGCAGTTGGAACCATTGGCTGGCAGCGGTATAAAAATCCTCAACTGCCACAATATCAGTTACAGACAGCATCAGGAGAAATTATACCAGATCCGGAAGTTCTTAACCGGAAACAGAAAGAGCAGGAATATGTCTTCCTTAATCTGCGGAAATGCCGGGGTCTGAACCTGCAGGAGTATCAGCAGCATTTCCAAACTGCCTTCAGGGAACGATACGCCGCGCAGATTAAGCAATTTACCGATCTCGGACTCCTTATTCTGGAAAAAGAATTCTGCCGTCTGGATCCCTCCGCCTATTTCATTTCGGATAGTGTTCTGTCAGAATTTATCTGAAATATCTTTTGACTTATTATCTCTTCAGGAAAGATGGGTCCTGAGGTAATTATGAAAATCAGTATGTTAATTATCCTGATCCTGCTGGCAGGTATGATCAACTGTGAAATTCTCATTCCTATGGATATAGTGCAGACCAATCACCTGAAAGCCTACGGAATTGCCTTCACGGCCTTGCAAAAACAATTTACGGTTAGATGGTTATTGAATTACCGGGGTGGCTCCTGGCTGATTCCAGATTCTTATGAGATTGAAGGCCTCTGTCATATCAGAGGTGTTATCTATGAACAGGTTTCCGGTGGTGAAGTGGCAGCCATACTGGCAGAAATCGAAGAATCCAATATGGATGCCATTATCCTGGAAAAAGAGCCCAGAATAGCCGTCTATGTTCCACCTAACCATCTGCCCTGGGATGATGCCGTCACCCTGGCACTGACCTATGCGGAAATTGAATATGAGACCCTGTGGGACCCGGAAGTCCTGACCGGCAAACTGGATGATTATGACTGGCTGCACCTGCATCATGAGGACTTCACCGGCCAGTACGGAAAATTCTACAGCAGTTTCCGCAATACACCCTGGTATCAGGAAGAAGTCAGGATCAATGAAGAAATGGCAGCCCGATTGGGATATAATAAGGTTTGGCAGCTTAAACATGCGGTGGTGGAGAAGATCTATGAATATGTGAGGAACGGGGGGTTTCTGTTTGCCATGTGTGCGGCTACGGATACTTTTGATATCGCTCTGGCAGCAGCCGGAATTGATATTTGTGATGCTGTTTTTGATGGAGACGGCTTCGATCCGGACCTGAACCGGAAACTGGATTTTTCCCGCACCCTGGCCTTCACTGACTTTGTATTAATAACAAATCCTTACCAGTATGAATTTTCCGGCATCGACGCCAGTGATTACGCTCAACTGCGGGGACCGGAAGCAGATTATTTCGCCCTCTTTGATTTCTCTGCCAAATATGATCCCGTTCCCACCATGCTTACCCAGTGCCATACCAGTGTGATCAACGGGTTTCTGGGACAGACCACTTCCTTTCATAAAAGATTTGTGAAAAAGAGTGTGATCATTCTGGGGGAATCACCCGGAATGGAGGAAGTCAAATATCTGCATGGCAATTTCGGGAAGGGAACATTTACCTTTTATGGCGGACATGACCCGGAAGACTATCAGCACCGGATAGGAGACCCGGAAACTGTGCTGGACCTGCATAAAAATTCACCGGGATACAGGCTGATATTGAACAATATCCTGTTTCCGGCTGCCGAGAAGAAGAAATTGAAAACCTGATCCTGTTTTATCCAGTTTTTCCTGAGCGGTGAGATCCATTGTTAAAAAAATTAAAATTACAATTTATATTATGTATATTTGTTCACCATCACCAATTCTTTACGAAATTAACTGATTTGTGGAAGCACATTTTCCTCTCTGGATGCTGATACATTTGACTATTTAATGTACACATTCTGCATGAATACATTCTGCATGAAAAACAGCATCATGTAGGCCAGTAAACCGGCTGCAACAGGTGTGGAGATCCATCCTATGGCTATTTTGCCTAAAATCCTGAAATTAACATTCCTCCCGCCTTTGGCTATACTGATTCCAATAACCGCACCTACTACAGCCTGAGAACTGGAAACCGGAACTAAGGGGAAGGACGGCAGGTGAAGAGAAATAAGAAGATCCTTCAGCTCCTGTGAAGCAAAAACAAATAGAACCAGAGAGCTGGCCAGAACCACAATAAAAGCAGTTATCGGGGAAAGCCTGAAAATATTGGTACCAACTGTTAGCATTACTTTCTTGGAAAAGGTAATTACTCCTGCGGAGATTGCTATCCCGCCCAGCAGGAATAATTGCTGAATAGAAGATAACTGAATTAAATTAAGAACGGTAAGCTCACTGAATGGGGAAGAATTGATAAAAACCCCCATCACATTGCCGATATTGTTAGCCCCCAGACTGTAGGCACCAAATGACCCTACCAGTAGTAATCCCCAACGGTTCAGAGAATCCAGGCGGAAAAGATGAATTCTGCTGTTATCGATAATTTTTTTTATAAAATGAAACAACAGAAATGCAAAAGCAGCAGATAGAATAGGGGAGAATATCCAAGTACCGACAATTGATCTTAAAGTAGTATATCCGATTGGAGTATGAGAAAAAAGATTCCAGCCGATTATAGCGCCTACGATCGCCTGGGAAGTACTGACGGGCAAACCGGTCTTAGTCATCCACAGAATGGTAATTGCTGAAGCCAGAGCTACCGTGAAGGCACCTGCCAGTGCATTTATCGTCCCCAGCTGGCCTAAAGTATGAGATGTTCCCGAGCCGCTGATAATAGCACCCAGTATGACAAAAATGGAACATAAAAACGCAGCCGTACGAAAACGGATCATCTTAGTGGCAACGGCGGTCCCGAAAATATTGGCGGCATCATTGGCTCCCAACGACCAGCCTAAAAACAGGCCACTGGATAAGAATAGCAGGATTGTGATCATTTACACCACCGGTCAGATTCTTCTTTTAATGGCATATACTGCCATCCTTTCCGCAACTGATTCAGCTTCATCGGACAGCATGGCAATTTGCTCGGCAAAATGACGCATGTGGACTTTGCGGCTGAATTGAGGTACATCAATACATTGAAAGATCTTGCGCTTGAGGGAGACCTCAAGTTGATCGGCTTCATGTTCATAAAAATGGACCTTGTTTACGAAGTTATTTACCAGATTTATCTGGGTAAAAAATGCCCTTGCACCATTTACCAGGGCATCCACCGCTTTCTGAGATAATTCGGCCAGGTCATGAAAATCCTGTCTGAGATAATCAGGGATCTGAGGTTGTTCTATCGAGAACTGCTGAAGTACCCTGTCCGCCACATCCACCACATCATCCATCGTTTCCAGTAAACCCAGAACATCACCTCTGGATTCAGGTATCAGCATATAGGTATATAGCTTGTACTTGATGTCCCGGCGGTAGTTGTCCGCTTCCGATTCCAGTTTACTGGTATCCATCCGGTACTTCTCGAAACGTTCCGGCTGATCTTTCAAATAGGCCTTGATACCTTCTAAAAAAAGTAAAGATGATGTCTCAACCCGGTCAAGAAAGCTATCAATTGATACCTGCAACTCCTTGCTCTTGTTTGTAAATAACTTAATCACCATATCCTCCAGCTGTAACTGACTGACTCAAATATCTGTCTATCATCAATCCATGCCGCAATCCGCGGTCGCTTATCGTAAATTTATCCTTTCCATATAGATCCATGATTATTTTCACTATTCCTGTTCCTGCCAGGATAATATCAGCACGCTTGGCTTGCAACCCGGTTATTTCCCTTCTCTCAGCAATAGTAAGAGAGCGGTATAAATCCATTTGACGCAATAATTCCTGCCTGGTCATTATAGAACCCTGTACAATCTCTGGATCATAAACAGCGAGTTTGTGCATCACCGAAGCCATGGTAGTTACCGTGCCTCCAACGCCAACTAGGTAATCGATCTTTTCCCCCAGATCATGTTCCCGAAAAAAGTCGCTTATAAAATACAGCATAGCATCCAGTTCTGCCTGTGTAACGGGATCGGAGACCAAAAACTCCTCAGTGGGATGTACTGCCCCGATATTCAGGCTGAATCTCTGCTGTAATTGCCGGCCTTCACCCAGAATAAATTCGGTACTGCCGCCACCGGTATCGAAAACCAGAACCTTACCACTGCCATCGCCCAGAGTTGACTGCACAGCCAGATAGGATAGCCTTGCCTCTTCTCTGCCATCTATCACTTCGATTTCTATTCCAGTCTCAAGTTTTACTCTCTCGATGAAATCAGCTGCATTACCTGCTGCCCTCAGGCACATGGTCCCTACAGCAGTAATTGCCTTAGCATCGTTTTCCAGGGCGGTATTCCGGAAATTTTTCAATGCCTGGAGATTTCTGGTTATTGCTTCTTCCGAGATTACCCCAGTTTTCTGTAAACCTTCACCCAGCCGGGTAATATTATTCTTATCCTGGATTACCTGGAGATTTTTTCCCGCAATTTCGGCCAGATAAAATTTAATTGAGTTAGTTCCTATATCTAGAATAACATATCTGGGCATCATGACCTCATATCGTAGGGGATATTCAATAACCTTTTTATAGCTTTGATATAATTTGTATTTTCGTATTTTCTCAATCCGAGCCTGTTAATGATATCGATAACCTTGTCAGGATCGGCATGTTCAACCGCTATGGTCCGCAAGGGAGTAGAATTAAAACTTACATCAGCTATTTCCACAATGACTTCATTAATCAGATATCCATGCCTGGTTTTGTTCACTTCCACGGTCCGCAGATCCGTATTTTCAATTATCAGCTTGTTGAGATATTCCTGATAGCTGTATTCATCTTTATCCAGATAGGGTATCGGTATACCCCAGGCCTTATAGACCAGAGCCAGCTCATTGATGTGGATCGGAAACCCGGCCTTCATAACAACAGTCCATTTCTCCAGACCGTCCTGGCTGATCCGTAAAGGGGTTTTGATATCCATAAGTTCATCCCTGATCTTGGTGTTGTCATTGCTGTGAATTGATATAATATAAAGTTCGGTACTTTCTCTCGTCGAGGTAATATCATACTGCCTGATCTGGGCTTCCTCGTCAGGAAATTGGCTTCCGAAAGCTCTCCATTCCCAGCGGGGGCCGATCTTATTCATTTAATTCTTCCTTTTCTCTTTATTCATGGTTTCGATTTTTTTTTTGCTTCGGCGATCTTCTCCCAGTTCCCTTCCCATTTGTTGTACAAAATATCAGTTCCCAGTTCCAGTATCTGTTTCAGTTTCGCTTCCTTTATCTGGTAATGAATTGTGCGCCAATTCTGGTTTTTGCTTATGAACCCCCCATCATAAAGGATTTTAAGGTGGGCGGAGAGAGTGTTCTGGGCAAGACCAATACGCTTGGCTAATTCTGTAACTGATAGTGATTCCTGCTCCATCATGGTATAAATTATTTTTATCCTGATCTCGTTTGAGATGATGTTGAAGAGTTTAGATAATTTCTTGATTACGAATTCATCTATCATATCCATACCTCCATCATATTACATACGTCTTAAATGATGACATTATGTGTCAAGCATTTTCTGTCTGTGACGGAGCTTTCTAAACCCTTTGATTTCAAAGAAAATTAAACTGGACAAACAAAGGCTCTATTGATTTTTGGCATTTAAAATTCCTTAACTGGGAGAGATTGATGGAGAAACTTGAAGAAACCCTCACAACTGAAGAGGTAGCTGAACAAAAAGATGCTCCTCTGGAAGAGATCACCGAGCGGAAACAGCCTCTGGTCAAAACTGAAGAACCCCTTGTTGAACCTGACCCCGAACCTGTAGCAGAAACTGAGACTGAAGTGAAACAAACAGATCAGTTATCCACTGAAAATGCAGATTCTACGGTAGATAACACTGAGCAAGCGAATGAGATAAGCACAAGCAGCGATAGCGAAGGAGAGGAATTCGAACAACTACTGGAAGAATCCCTGGGTAAGATCCGGGAGATCCAGATCGGCGATAAAGTCGAAGGTGAAATCATTAATATCACTGATTCATATATTTTTGTCTCTCTGGGCGGGAAGCGGGACGCTTATGCTGAAAAAATCGATTATGTGGATAAAGATGGCAACCTGCCGTTGGCACCAGGTGACATATTATCGGGATATGTGGTTAAATATACAGACACCGAAACCCTGATAGCCAAAAGTCTGGTGTCCGTAAGTAAAAGTGTACTGAAAGAAGCTTTTGAAGAAAAGATTCCTGTATCCGGGAAAGTAGTGGCCTTTACTAAAGGTGGTTTTATTGTTGATGTCTCAGGAGTGAGAGC
>JAFGEH010000011.1 GCA_016931665.1 Candidatus Cloacimonadota bacterium
ACTCCGGAAGAACCTGAAGAATCGGACAACTCATAACTGCAGGTGTGATTATGGAAATGCACGGGACAACAATAATCGGTATTAAACACGCTAAGAATGCCGCTATCGGTGGTGACGGGCAGGTTACACTGGGCAACAGCGTGATCAAAGCATCTGCCCATAAAATTCGAAAACTGTACGGAGATAAAGTAATTGCAGGATTTGCCGGCGCTACGGCTGATGCCTTTACCCTGTTCGAAAAATTCGAAAGTAAACTGAAAGAGCATAAAGGTAATTTGAAGAAAGCAGCCGTGGAATTAGCCAAAGAATGGCGTTCGGACCGCATTCTCCGCCGCCTGGAAGCTATGATAGTGGTGGCTGACAGCAAATCTCTGCTACTGATCTCCGGAACCGGAGATGTACTGGAACCCGATGACGGGATCATAGCTATTGGCTCCGGAGGGACTTACGCACTGGCGGCAGCCCGGGCTCTGCGAACCCACACCACTCTGTCTCCCCGGGAAATTGTGGCTCACTCCCTGGCTATAGCAGCTGAAATCTGCATCTATACCAATGATAAAATAACCATTGAGGAAATCTGAAGTGAAAGACCTTACACCCCGGAAAATCGTTGAAGAACTGGATAAATACATCATCGGACAGGATAAAGCCAAACATGCGGTAGCCATTGCCCTCAGGAACCGGTGGCGGCGACAGCAGGTTAAAGGCGAACTGCTGGAAGAAATAATGCCTAATAATATCATTCTGATCGGGCCGACAGGTGTGGGTAAAACGGAGATCTCCAGACGCCTGTCCAATCTGGCCAATGCCCCCTTCATCAAGGTTGAAGCTTCCAAATTCACGGAAGTGGGTTATGTGGGTCGAGACGTGGAATCCATGATCAGAGAACTGATGAGTATTGCTATCAATGATGTCCGGGCTGAAATGATGAAGGAAGTTCAGGAACAGGCAGAGGTCCGAGCCCGGGAAAAACTTATCGACCTCCTCTATCCCCCGCAGCCTTCCATCCCCAATGAATCCGAAGAAGATATCCAGAAGAGAATGGAAAGGCATAACCGCGTCCGGCAGAAAATGGAGAAACTGCTGAACGATGGTGAATTGAACGACCGGGAAGTGGAAATACTCATGGATAATCCCAAGCCGCCTCATATAGAGATTTTCCCTCAGAACGGATTTGAAAATTTAGATCTGCAGTTAGGCGAGATCATGGCGGGTATTATACCGGGGAGAAGGGATCAGCGGAAAAAAAGAACCAAGGTCAGAGATGCCCTGCGTCAACTTACCGAGATAGAATCGAGCCAGATGGTCAGCCGGGAAAAGGTTAACGCAGAAGCCAAACGGCGGGTGGAGAATGACGGGATTATATTCATTGATGAGATAGATAAAATTGTGGCAAATTACGAACGCTCCTCCGGAGCTGATGTCTCCCGCTCCGGTGTTCAGAGAGATCTGCTGCCCATTGTGGAAGGATCGAATGTTCCCACTAAATTCGGTATCATCAATACTTCCCATATCCTTTTCATAGCTGCCGGAGCCTTCAGTAAATCCAAACCTTCTGACCTGATACCGGAACTGCAGGGCAGATTCCCGATCAGAGAAGAATTGAACAGTTTGAGTCAGGAAGATCTGAAGAAGATACTTGTCTACCCGCGTAATTCGCTTACGAAACAATATATTGCCCTGTTTGCCTCGGAAGGCGTCGAATTGAAATTCACCGAAAGCGCCGTAGAAGGAATTGCCAGCTTTGCAGCCCGAGCCAATGAGAAAATGGAAGACATTGGCGCTCGTCGTCTGCATACTATCATGAATGCGCTACTGGATGATTACCTGTTCAATATGCCAGATCCCAGGATTACCAGATTAACGGTCACCAAGACTATGGTCAGCAGCAAACTTGCCAGGATCATCGAGGATGAGGACCTTTCTAAATATATCCTCTGATAATGAACATTTCATTTTATTCATTCGGCCGCATCAGGATAGATAATAAAACTTTGCATCATGACATCATCATTAATCCGGATGGATCCGTTCTTCAGTGGCAACGCCAGCAGGGTCATCTCCTGCAGAACTGCGATCTGGAAGAACTGCTTAAGCAGAATCCGGATTTAATAATAGTGGGAACGGGATTCTGGGGAGCAATGAAAGTCAGTGAAGAGGTGGAGGAAACCCTTGATTCTTCGGATATCGAAGTCTATTATCTGAAATCAGCAGCTGCTGTAGATTTATTCAATAATACCAGCTCAACCCGGAAAACTGCCCTGGCTATTCATCTGACATGTTGAAAGAAACCAGCTTTACACCTGTTCTATTTTCCATCATCTTACTTTTCCTGAACCCGGCTCTGTCAGCTGCACTGGATGATTATGATCTTTACTACCAGGTTCAGGTTGGAGATAAATATTTTCAGGACAGATATCTGCTGCAAAAATTGCCTGATCACTGGTTGCGGACCTTTATTACCGGCTCGGAAACAACCGTTACCTGCAACGATTCCACCAGAACCCTGCGCATGACTGTACAGGATTCACTGGCTGATACCGACCTGATGATCGTTCGCCAGAATAATTATCTGGTTATCACCGGTCGACAGCTGGGCAAGCAGGTAAACAAAAATTTAAAAATAGACGATCGACCCTGGTTCCAGGCTATATCTCATTCATTGTACGATTTTGTGAAATCCGAAGACAGTGAGATCGAATTCTGGTTTCTGCTGGTGGACGGCTTGCAGGCCTATAAACTGAAAGCTCTAAAAGCTGGTCTGGAAACGATCACTCTGGACGGCAGGGAATATGAAACCTGTAAAGTGAAGGTTACCCTGAAGGGTATTTTGAGTGCCTTGTGGAGCAGTTATTACTGGTATCGGGCCACTGATGGCCTTTTTGTGCAGTATAAAGGCAGAAACGGACCCCCTGGTACCCCTTATACTATTGTTCGACTACTGAATTGATATCGTGATTATTTACGGAATTGTTTAGAATCTAAGATGAAACAGAATGGGATAGACCTGACCCGGGGCAGTATTTTTGGCAATCTGATGAAGCTTGCCCTGCCGATAATGTTTTCCAATTTTCTGCAGACTTTTTACAATCTGACTGATACTTTCTGGCTGGGTAAACTGGGAGATCAGGCCAGGGCAGCCGTGGCAGTTACCGGTTTAACCTTCCCGTTGATCTTTTTTCTCTCTTCCTTCGGCTTTGGATTTGTGATAGCCGGAACTTCACTCATTGCTCAATACAAGGGAGCTGGTCAGCTGGAAAAAGGCCGTGAGGTCGTTGCCCAGTTCATTCTGATCATCGGAGTATTCTGTCTGATCTTTATCACAGCCAGCTATCTGCTGCTGGATGATATCCTGGCTTTATTGCAGACTCCCCCGGAGATCCTGGCAAGTGCTCGTCAATATATCTCCATAATCCTGGCAGGAATGGTTTTCATGTTTCTATTTCTTTCCTATCAGAGTTTTGCCCATGGCTTGGGGGACACCATATCTCCGATGAAGATCCAGATAATTTCAGTGACATTGAATCTAATTCTGGATCCTCTGGTAATTTTCGGTTGGGGTTTTTTCCCACGCCTGGAAATTATCGGAGCAGCTTACGCCACTTTGTTTTCACGGGTAATTGCAGCCCTGATCGCTGTCTATTTTCTGATGCGGAAATCTCCAGGCATTGTACCCCGCTGGCAGCAGCTCCGCCCCAACCGGGAAATGATCGGCAGGATACTCAGGATAAGCATACCTTCTTCCCTGGCTCAATCAATGACCAGCTTTGGTTTTGTGATCCTGCAGGGTTTTGTGAACACTTTCGGTACTCTGGTGATATCAACTTTTTCCATCGGCAACCGATTGACGGGCTTTTTCATGATGCCGGCCATGGGTATAAGTAATGCCCTGGCGGCTGTGGTCGGGCAGACCCTGGGCGCCAGAAAGCTGGACCGTGCCTTGAAAAGCGTTGGCATTGCCTTTAAATCCGTGATGTCCATTATGTTCGTGGGTTGTCTGCTGGTCTACTTGTTCGGAGCACAGCTTACTCGTATTTTTATCGACGATTTGCAGGTGATGGCGGTGGGAGAAAGGATGTTCAGGGTAACGGCTTTTGCCTCCTTCGTTTTTGCTATTGGATTTGTATTCATGGGAGTATTCAATGGTTCCGGCCATACCAGACTGTCCATGATTTTCAATATATCGCGTCTATGGTTGTTCCGGATCCCTCTGGTTTATCTACTTTCGGGTAAGTTAGTGGATAATATCCTGTTCAGTTCGCCATTCTGGCAGAAGATATTGCGAACCCTGGCAGCGCCCCTGTCTGCGTATCCTTATGATGCCCTCTGGTGGTCAATGCTGATCAGCAATATCCTGGCTGGTCTGGCAGCTTTTCTGCTTTACAGGCAGGGTAAATGGAAGAAAGCGCGGATATAGAAAACCGCCAGCTTAAAACCGGCGGTCAGGTAAAATTGGTTGCACTCTTTTTTTTTAGAAAGGTGAAAACCTGTTCATATTCCAGTATTCTTTTTCCGTATCTTTCTGAATAGACAGGATCTCTTCATAATGATGGGCTTCCCAATCAGACATCCGGCGGAAAAAATCCTTCAGGGCTTTATCATCTACGTTTGCCGCACATTTTCGGTAGAAGTCCATGGCATTTTTTTCCAGCAGAGCTGCTGTTGAGAGAGCGGAGAAAAGAGTTTGTTTTTTTGATATCTCATTCAGAAAATTTCTGGAGAAAATCTTCTCATTCATATCCGATGATATAGCTTCCAGTTTGATGGAATTCAGGGGTTTACCTTTGTCTAACTGATTGAAATGATCCAGCAGATAGTTGTAATGGGTCTTTTCCTCTTCGATCCGATCCCGGAAAAAACTTTTCACAGATTCATCTTCTGCGCCCTGCAGAGCATATTCATAGTTGATAATACTGTCCAGTTCTCCTTTAATGCCTGCTTTCAGGTATTCCAGTATTTCCCTGGTTTCCATTATTACTCCTTAATAGCTTGATTTTTAAGGCTTTCGGCGTAATCGAACATATCCTGCAAAGTCGCAAACTGATCGAACAGTTTCAACGCTTCCTGCAATTGCGTATCTTCCTGCAGCTGGACAATGTATCCTGCTTCCGTCCCGAATTTTCTGCTGACAATATTGGAGGATAATTCGGTGCGTATCCAATCATAATCGGCAGAAAGCTCCGATTCGTCGTACTCGATGCTGTCTGCGGCA
Organism: Candidatus Cloacimonadota bacterium; assembly: GCA_016931665.1. Classification (GTDB taxonomy): domain Bacteria; phylum Cloacimonadota; class Cloacimonadia; order Cloacimonadales; family TCS61; genus JAFGEH01. Next base: position 5,213 of record JAFGEH010000011.1, read on the forward strand.
GTAAAAGCCAGGAAGCGATTGATCAACTCATCATCAGCCAGAAAATCTTCGGTAACCTGCTGGCCGTGTTCTATCATGTAATCAACTGAAAAATCGAAGAACCTGTTGGTCCGGCGTAATTCCCTTCCCAGTCTGGAAAGGGTGGATTGTTCCAGTTCGATATCCGGATTGATGCCTCCTCCGCCGTAAACCGTTCTTCCGGAAACGGTCTGGAATATCTGCTGGTTATGCTGGTCTTCGGCTTCCTCGATCTCCGCTTCGCTGATCTCTTCACCTTTCAGCAGTCGATCATTCAGGTCTTTATGAATACAGCGGCCGGAGTGAATATAATATTTGGCAGTAGTAACCTTGAGGCCATTGCCATCGGAAAGCGGGAACAGCCGCTGTACCGAACCTTTGCCGAAAGAGGTTTTACCAACTACCAGGCCCCGGTCCCAATCCTGCAGGGATCCGGAGAATATTTCAGCAGCGCTGGCGGAAGCTTCATTGATAAGCACGATTACGGGATATCCGGAACGCATGCGGTTATAGCGGGTCACATATTCGGAATTAGCCTGAGGAGTACGTCCGCGGGTAAAAACGACCTGTTTATCTTTGCCGATAAATTCGTTAACCGTATCCACTGCTTCCCTCAGCAGCCCACCCGGATTGAAGCGGAGATCGATGAGAAGACCTCTGATCCCTTCGGCTTCGAGTTCATCGAGTTTTTCCCGCAATTCCTGAGTGGTATTGGCATTAAACTGCCGGATACGGATATAGCCGATGCCATTATCTAATTTAAAAGCGTAGGGAATGCTGTCGATCTTGATGATATCCCGGATGATCTCGAATTCCAGCTCCTCCTGAACTCCCGGCCTTTGAATACCGATCAGGACTCTGGTACCTTTATCACCCCTCATTTTCTTGATTACTTCATCGGTGGAAATACCAATAACATTTTCCCCATCTACTTTTACGATCCGGTCGCCGGAGAGGATTCCCATGTTATAAGCTGGGGTGCCTTCGATGGGAGATACTACGGTGATATAGTCGCCCTTTTTATCGATGGAAATTCCCAGTCCTCCGAATTCACCCTGAGTATTGGCATTGAAGCGGTCATATTCATCGGGAGTGAAGTAGTTGGTATGGGGATCTGCTTTTTCCATCATACCCTGGATGGCAGCATCTATCAATTCGTTTATATCCAGGTCTTCTACGTAATTTTCCTGCAATTTGAATAGAACTTCATTGAAGAGTTTGATCTTCTTGTAAACATTAACCTGCTGGGGATCAGTTTCGGCCTGAATGGACACGGAATTGAAAACAAGCAGGGCAATTGCAAACCAGCCGATAACACTCAGGGACAGGATGAATTTGGTGAATTTGTTAAGTTTCATTGGCAACCACCTTCAAAGCTTCATTTATTTTATAAATTAAATCCTTGTGTATTTCTTCAATACTGCGATTTCCGTCAATAATAATATATCTTTTTGTTTCGCTTTCAGCAAGCTGGAGATAGGCTTGGCGCACCTTTTCATGAAATTCCAGTGATTCGCTCTCGAGTCGGTCGGCCTCCTCAGCTTTAATTCTGGCCAGTCCTCTGGCAGCAGGAAGGTCGATGAGGATTGTGCGCCATGGTATCAGCCCGAAAGTGGCATAAGTCACTATGGGATCGATGATTTCCCTTGTGATCTGCCGGGCGGCTCCCTGGTAGGCCAGAGAGGAATCATAATAGCGGTCGGATATCACAACTTCTCCCCGGTTCAGGGCTGGAATGATCCATTCTCCTGTGTGCTGGCTGCGGCTGGCCATATAGAGCAGCAATTCTGTTTCCGGCAGCATCTCCCGGTTATCCCGGTTCAACAGGATATTCCTGATGCTTTCCGATATTTTGGGACCTCCAGGTTCTCTGGTGAGTAAAACTTCCCGGCCCTGCTGCCGGAAGTAATCCGCCAGCAGTTCAGCCTGAGTGGATTTTCCACATCCTTCAATACCTTCAAAAGTTATGAACAGTCCTTTCATTCTTTCCTCTCCGTATCAAGCTGCCTGGTCATGATCAGGGCATCTTCGCAGGGCGAATTGTAATAGCCGATCCTCCTGCCGGTTTCTTCGAATCCCATTTTCTGATAGAATCTCCTGGCCTTTTCATTGCTTTCCCGCACTTCCAGGTAAACAGCGTTGAAACCTTCTCCTGCTAATTTTCTCAGCAGAAAATCCAGCAATATCCTGCCCCAGCCCAGCCTCTGGAATTTACTCGAGATGCCGAGATTGGTGATGTCAACCTCTTCCAGCAACCGCCAGGCACAGACATAACCGATAACCTTATCTTCCACCACCAGCACATAACTGATCTGATGATCCATTTCCTCACGGAACATACT
>JAFGEH010000126.1 GCA_016931665.1 Candidatus Cloacimonadota bacterium
GTGGAGGAAGTTTTATTATCTTCTACCTATAAATCTTCAGCCAAAGCTTTTATAATATATCGGGATCAGCATAATAAGATCAGGGAAATCGTTTCCAATGCCGAAATCAATCTGATCGACCAGTATCTGCAGAAACTGGACTGGCAGGTTAAAGAAAACAGTAATATGGCATATTCACTCCAGGGTTTGAACAACTACATTGCTTCGGAAGTCAGCAGGATTTACTGGCTGAATAAGATTTATCCCCCCGAGATCAAGGATTGTCATATTAACGGTGATTTTCATGTACACGACCTGGGATTGATCTCAGTGTACTGTGTCGGTTGGGATCTGAAAGACCTGCTTATTCAGGGATTCAGGGGAGCAAGGGGAAAGATTGAAAGTGCTCCGGCCAGGCATTTACGGAGTGCTCTGGGCCAAGTTGTAAATTTCTTTTACACTCTGCAGGGGGAAGCGGCCGGTGCTCAGGCTTTTTCCAATTTCGATACCCTGCTGGCGCCCTTTGTCCGGTTTGATCAGCTCAGTTATAATGAAGTTAAGCAGGCCATGCAGGAGTTCATCTTCAATGTTAACGTCCCCACCAGAGTAGGATTTCAGACACCATTCACCAACATTACTATGGATCTGGTAGTTCCCAAGATCTATGCCGACATGCCGGTGATTATCGGGGGAGAGCTGCAGAAAGAAACCTACAGTGAATTCCAGGAAGAAATGAATATTATCAACCGGGCTTTCCTGGATGTGATGAGTGAAGGTGATGCCAAAGGTCGAGTGTTCACCTTCCCAATACCAACTTATAATATTACCAAGGATTTTGACTGGAATAATCCCATTCTGGAAGATCTCTGGTCAGCAACCGCCAAATACGGCATCCCCTATTTCTCTAATTTCGTCAATTCCGATATGAATCCGGATGATGCCCGTTCGATGTGTTGCCGCTTAAGGTTGGATACCAGGAAACTGGAGGCAAGAGGCGGAGGCTTGTTCGGGGCCAATCCGCTTACGGGATCAATCGGGGTAGTTACCATCAATATGCCCCGGATCGGTTATCTGGCCAAAGATGAAGGCGAATTTTTCACCAGGCTGGAGAAAATGATGGAAAAAGCCAGAACCAGTCTGGAGATCAAGCGGAAGGTTCTGGAGAAATTAACCGAAAACAATCTCTATCCATACACAAAATATTACCTCAGGGATATCAAGAAGAGGTTTGACCAGTACTGGAAGAATCATTTTTCAACTATCGGCCTGATTGGTATGAATGAAGCATGTCAGAATCTTTTTGGGGAGAATATTGCCAGCAGTAAGGGACAGGATTTTACTCTGCGGGTCCTGAGTCACATGCGGGATATTCTGATCCAGTATCAGGAAGAGACCGGGAATAATTATAATCTGGAAGCAACCCCTGCTGAAGGTACTACTTACCGTCTGGCCCGGATTGACAAGAGTAAATATCCGGAAATCATGGTAGCGAATGAGGGAGAAAAGCCCTTCTATACCAATTCAACGCATCTTCCGGTAAATTTCTCGGACGATATTTTTGAAACCCTGGATCTCCAGGATAATATTCAAACCAAATATACCGGCGGCACGGTTCTGCATTTGTTTGCCGGGGAGAGGGTTACGGATACAAGCAGTATCAAGACCCTGGTTAATAAGATCTGCAGCAACTATAAACTGCCTTATTTTACGTTTTCTCCAACCTTCAGTATCTGTAAGACTCACGGTTATATAGACGGGGAGCACTATAACTGTCCTCATTGTCAGGCGGAGTGTGAAGTTTATTCAAGAGTGGTCGGATATTTGAGACCGGTACAGCAGTGGAATGAGGGCAAGCGCGCGGAATTCGACCTCCGAAAAACCTTCAGGTTAGCAGAATAGTCTGCCAGATAAGGAGATGTCATGAGAATCGGGGCAATCCAGAGATTCTCTCTGATAGATTATCCTGGTAAAATATGCGCTATTGTATTCACCCAGGGCTGTAATTTTCGCTGTCCCTACTGTCATAATCCCGAGCTGGTTAATCCGCAGCTTTTTACGGAAACAATACCTCAGGAATATCTGCTGAATTTTCTTAGAACACGTCAAGGCAAACTGGATGCTGTTTCCATTACAGGCGGAGAGCCGACCCTTCATCTTGACCTGCACCAGATGATTGATCAGATCAAAGGCCTGGGATATCTGGTGAAACTGGATACCAACGGTACTAACCCGGAAATGCTGGAGTTCCTGATCGGGAATAAACTGGTAGACTATCTGGCTATGGACATTAAGGCTCCTCTGAACAGATATGAGAAAGTAACAGGGGTAAAATTCAATACAGCTTTAATTCGGCGAAGCATAAATATAATAAAGAATTCCGGCGTGGAATATGAATTCCGGAGCACATTAATGGAAGATCTGCTGACCGATGTTGAAATCCTTAACATGGGAGAATTGATCGGTAAGGCCAATAGATTCTATCTGCAGAATTTCGTGCCACACAAGACCCTTGATATCAATTACCAGAAAGTCAAATCCCTGTCCCCGGAAAGGCTTGCTCACTGGAGCAGTATCCTCAGTAAGAATATCCTGGAATTTGCAGTTCGCTGA
>JAFGEH010000127.1 GCA_016931665.1 Candidatus Cloacimonadota bacterium
ACAGATATATTCCACCCGTAAAAGTCATCTTCATATATTCGGCCCATGTCCATGGCATAATCCCGGCTCATCTGTTGAGCGGACAAGGTGAAATAAAAATCCTTCAGATACTTGCTCAAACCTATTTTGCCATAATATCCAGTGGTTTGCTGGCTATCGAGGTCTTTATAAGATAAATTGAACTCGCTCCAGAGATAAGTGTATCGGCCGATTTCAATCTGAGGTGCCAGGTGCAGCACTTCATTATGGTATTTTTTCAGATCGATGTTCATTCTGTTGAGCAGAGTGATCTGCAGACTGGATTTCTGGGAGGAAGGTTTGAAACTTATAATATTATAGAGATCATCATGACTGAAATTGGAGGATCTGTCCCGGGTAGAAAGGAATCCGAAACTGAAATGATGGGAATTGCTGGTAAATTTTAGGGCATATTGGGGTTGGTTTATATGCCTCGAATAGAAGATGTTATTATCGATTCCAAAAACGTTCAAGTCTTCGATGAAAAAATACCGGTTCTCTTCCAGAACAGGTGCATAGCGGGAGTTGTAGATATCAAGTTCATCATCCAGCGGTACATCGGAAAAATCGGGATTGATGCTGGCCTTGATTCGGGTAGAATACCCCGGATTGGCACTGATATCTATTCCCAGATTATCGACGTCAAATTCTTGTTTATCTGCTTCCAGGTCATAATTGAATATCAGATAAGGTCGGAAGAAAAGATTCAGACTGCGTGAAATTTCCTGATCCAGTACTATTGTAGCGGCCCGGCGAAAATAATCCTGCCCCATCCTGGTAATAACGAAGGGTGAAGAATAAGTCCTGTCAGCTGCTTTGATATAACGGCTCAGGATCAATTTCCAGCTATAGGGAGCAGTTCCGAGAAAGCGGAGGTCCTTGAAGGGAATTTCCATCAGGACCGACCAGGATTTAGGACTTAAGTTAGCTTGATATTGGTAACTGCTGTCCCAGTTTTTATCGAAAGAATGATCTGGCCTTCTGATGCCGTCATACCTGTTGCCCAGAGGAAAAGCATAAAAGCTGTAGGAATGGTAGCTTTTTACATCTGTGATGAGTTGTATTCTAATGTAATCCGCATCCGGCCATTTATCCTCCGGTGTGAAGCGGCCTGGTGAAAAACCCTCTTGATCCGCCATTTCCCAGAGGAAATAAATTTTCTTTCTGTCATACCAGAACCAGACCTTATTTGAGGAAGGGCATGAAGTTGAATCAGCCGGGTCGACCGAATAAAGGCCCTGTACAAGATTCTGGTTGCTTTTAACCGTGGAACTGCTGAACGGTAAAATAACCTGCTCTTCGGGCCACAGCAAGGTTATTATGAATATAAGAATGATAATAACATAGATCTGTTTCATTCAAGGACTGTTAGAATTCATCTCCGTTATCACTCAAGCCTAATCCGCTGTAAGTGCTCAATAAAACATTTTTAAAAGTTATCTGAAAAATGGTTTTTTCATTCTGGTGAAAATCTATTGTACCATGTAATTGCTGAACCAGGGCTTTCGTTAGTTGCAAACCAAGGGTTCCCGGATTGTTCAGGTTTACGCTGTCCGGTAACCCTATTCCATTATCGCTGACTGTGAGAATGTTTTTATCGCCCTTAGTCTTGAAACTGATAAATATTTCACCTTTTCTATCTTCAGTAAAGGCGTGTTTCAGAGAATTCGATACCAGTTCATTGAGTATCAGACCGCAGGGGATAGCCATGTTAATATCCATTAAAACTTCATCAATCTCAGAAATAAGGTTGATTTTCTTGGTATTCAGTCCGTAATATCCCAGCAGATAAATAGTCAGGCTGCGAACATAATCGGCAAAATTGATTTTGGCCAGATTTTCCGACTGATAGAGCTTTTCATGGACTAACGCCATGGTTTTAACCCGGTTATGGCTGTTCTTTGATAATTCCAGAGCATCCTTATCTTTGATATAATCAAGCTGGAGTTTCAACATGCTGGATATGATCTGCATATTATTCTTAACACGATGATGCACCTCTTTCAGCAGGATATTCTTTTCTTTAAGAGAAGCTTCTATCTGCTCATGAGCTTTTTTAATCTGAGTCACATCGTTTATCAGCAGGACTGCTCCCGAGAATTGCTGATCTTCAAAGATTGGAACGCCATTCATGATAACGAAAAATTTTCTTTTCTCATCATTGAAAGGGATGTCACGGGATACTTCATATCCTTTAATAAGGTCGTCAAAGAAGTTGCTTATTTCGGGAGATTGGAAGATGGGGATATCAGTGATCCTTCTACCCTGGATCTGGGAGGCGATTTCCGCCGGGAAGCCGAAAATCTTATTCATCTGGGGGTTATCATATTCAATTTCCAGATCTTTATTTAATTTTATAATTCCTGCTGGTGAATTCTCCAGGACTTCCTTATGCAATTCATAAAGTGAACGGTACTGTTTCTCAGATTCACGCAGTTTCTTCGTTCGTTCCGTTACAATATCCTGCAGGGTCTCGTTGAAGATCTTCAGTTTCTCTTCAGAACGTTTGAGCTTGATATCATTCAGTTTGAGTTTAACTACCAGATAGATGGTAATTAGGATAAAGAAGCCTAGAAACAGGGAAGATATGGCTACGAATGTTTGGATCTGATTTTCCATATGAATAAGATACTCCCAAGCCAGAATATTAGACTGGTCAGCGTGGCGTACTGTCCGAAATTCCAGTTTCTGATAAAATCAATGGATAAGGCATTACTGGCCACAATATGCAGGGCGAAATACAATATGAATCCTGAAAATATGAAGAAACTTTCCAGATAATCCACAAAAGAGCTCTGTCCCAGCAGGTTACGCAGGATGAGAATAGAACCGAGCATCAACAGGATAATGTTATAAAAATCAGTAGTATTGATAGGACTGTAGCTGCGATTTGTCCAGGTAAGTATGGCTGCCAGGATAATTGGAACAGCCAGAATTGCAATAATAATAACGAAGATATCAGAATAATCCTTCTTGGCTTTTGCTAACCGGAACAAGACAGTCAAAACAAAAAAAAGTTCATAGATACTGATCATTACCCAGAATATCAGCCAGACGATTATGCCGATCTGACGAGAAAGAAGGTTACTGATTATGGAGGAAAAATTCCAGCAGTTGAAGATCAGCAGGAAAATTATAAAATTACGTACGGTCACCTGATTATCAGGATGGCTCTTTAATCTCCTGTAATAAAGAAACCAGAGAATAAGGTTAATCAGAAATAAAAAGGGTGAGCCATACTGATTGATTAACTCATTCATCAGCATTATCCTCTTATTTATTGATAGTTACACAACAATAAAATATGAAAAAAAACCAGGTTATCTTATGAGATTTCGATAACCATTTATCGATAAAGTCATCCCTTTCAGGTTAACTCTGAGAGAAAATCTAAATTCTGTTGATAAACGAATGCTGGATATTATGATCCAGATTCGGTTTTGTCGTCGAGTTCTTCGAATGACGGGGGTCTAACGCCACCCTGAGCGCTACAGAAATGTTCGGTTTCAGTAGGATTATCAATAGGAGCTACCAGAACGTCGGCAAAAGGTTCGGGCATGAATACACCCTGGGTGCGGCACTCAGTTCCCTGGGCCAGAGTATCATAAGATCCCTGAGCAGCATTTTTGACCATACTGGTTACACTCATCGCGGACATAACGAACACGACCATAAATACAATTACTACAAAATTCTTGGGATTTCTCATCTTTTAACTCCTCCTTGGTATTTAATTGCACTTAAGTTTTTTCTAAGCAATCAAATCAGTCTTTTCTTGGCAATCATTTTTTTCATGTCAAGCAGAAAAAAAAATCTGAGTTTTTTCCTGAGTTTGACTAATTACAAATTTTAATGATTCTCCTATTTTAATCTACTGAAATTAAAGTTCTTGACCGTAAAAAGTCCGGCATATTTTTTTGCACTCATAATAAATGAAGCACTCGCTTCTACCTTACAGTTCCTCCTCCTGGAGGAGAGATACTTGCTAAGGTCGTGAATTGATTGAAAGTAATTTCAATATACCAGAGCGGGTGGATTCCATCCGCTTTTTTTATTCCACAAAAAAGGAGGATTTTTTGGGCTGGAGAAGTAGAGGAAAAGCCAAAATGAAACCGGAGGTTCCCAAAGAAAGAACTAATCGGGAAATTACGGCATCAAAGGTCAGGTTAATCTCAGAGCAGGGTGATCAGGTTGGGGTTGTTTCCATAAATGAGGCATTAAAAGCAGCGGAGCAAGCCGGTCTGGACCTGGTTGAGATATCCCCTAACGCTGAACCACCGGTATGTAAAATTCTTGATTTCGGTCAGTACCACTATCAGAAAGAACGCCAGATGAGGGAATCGAGGAAAAAACAGCATATTGTACAGACCAAGGAAGTTAAATTCGGACCCAGCACAGAAGAGCACGATTATAATTTCAAGAAAATAAATGCTGTAAAGTTTCTCAAGCAACATGACAAAGTAAAATTTACCGTCAGGTTTAAAGGCCGGCAGCTGGCACATAAAGAATTGGGATTTCAGTTGCTGGAGAAACTGGCTGAAGATTTGAAAGAGATTTGCGATGTTGATCATGAGCCGAAGAGTGAAGGCAGAACCATTTTTATAACTGTCTCTCCCAAAAAGGATATTGATAACATTATTGAAGAATGGGAAAAAGATATTAAAAAATAGATCGGGAGGTAAAATGCCTAAACTAAAAACAAGACGTGCAGTAGCCAAACGCGTAAGGCTGACATCCAGCGGAAAATTGAAGCGGGATCATGCTTTTGCCGGGCATTTGTTGACCAAGAAAAGCGCCAAACGTAAGCGTAATCTGAGAAAATCTGGTCTGATTAACAAAGCCGATCAGGCTAGAATCAGAAAGATGCTCGGTGTGTAAGAAAATTTAAGGAGACGAAAAGATGCCACGCTCAGTTAATAATGTAGCACACAAACAGAGAAAGAAAAAGGTGATGAAGGCTGCCAAGGGTTATGTTGGCGGCAGAAGCAAATTATACCGCACTGCCAAACAAGCCGTGGAGAAAGCCTGGCAATATGCTTATCGTGATCGCCGCAATAAAAAACGGGATTTTCGCCGTTTGTGGATCATACGCATCAATGCCGCAGCCCGTATGAACGGATTGAGCTACAGCCGCCTTAT
>JAFGEH010000128.1 GCA_016931665.1 Candidatus Cloacimonadota bacterium
TAAGAAAAAAGCTCAAAATCTCACTCTATCCGAGTATGATAAAATCTTTCAGAAAATAGGCAAGTCACCTTACTGGATAACTTTGAGCGGAGGTGAACCTTTTCTGAGGAATGATATTGTGGATATCTGTAAAATCATTTATAAACACTCGCGTCCGAAGATCATCAATATACCAACCAACGGCATCCTGAGTAAAAAGATCGTGGCTGATGTGGAAGCTATCGTGAAGGCCTGTCCCCGGACGCAGATCATCATAAACCTTTCCATTGATGGCATTCAGAAACAGCATGATGAGATCAGGCAGATACCCGGAAATTACAAACATGTGATTCAGGTGTTTCAGGAACTGAAAAAAATGGAATATCCCAATCTCGCTGTTGGTATTCATACAGTGATTTCCAATTATAATGTTTACGACTTCGCCAACATTGCCAACACCCTGATGGCCCTGAAACCTGATTCCTACATCACCGAGATTGCAGAGGAACGCCATGAACTAGACACAATAGGAATGGATATCACACCTTCTCAGGTAGCCTACCGCTCTGCCATCGACTTCCTGATTCATAGAATTAAAAATGGTAACTTCTCAGGTGTAAACAAGATAACTCAGGCTTTCCGGATCGAATACTACAATATGGTTAAGAAGATTTTACGAGATAAAACACAGGTTGTGCCCTGCTATGCCGGCATTGCTTCCGTTCAGATTTCTCCCGAAGGGGACATCTGGTCCTGCTGCATTAAAGCCAAAAACCTGGGTAACTTACGACAGAATGATTACGATTTCCGGAAAATATGGTTCAGTCCCGAATTCGCCAGGGAAAGAAAATCCATAAAAAATAAAGAGTGCTTCTGTCCTCTGGCCAATGCTTCCTATACCAACATGTTAATGGATATTCCAACTCTGATCAGAGTCTTCTTCCGCAGCTTTATCAAATGGTGGAGCTGAAAATGCTAAGAATTATCAGTATATCCGATACCAGCAACAGTAACATAACTTTTTCCTATGCAGACCGGGAAAGAAACCTTAATATTCTTCTGCTGACTTTTAATTTAACAGATTCAGCTTTCCTTCAGGAGTTGAACGAGCACATCCTGCAGAAGGTCAAGGGTAACCGGCTTTACGATGTATCTGAAAGTGATCTGGAAAGTGTTTTGCAGGAATTATTCATAGAAATGAACTGGCAGCTGTATGCGAAATTCCACCGCACCGAAACTTACGAATGCGGAGTCTCTCTACTGCTTCTGGTCAATCTGAACAAGCGCTGCTACCTTGTTCAGTTCGGAAGGCTGCTCTGTGGCAGATTGAAAGGACACAAGCTGGAATACATTGGCAAGAAATGGGATAATTTTAAAATCAAGACCAAGGCCGATCTTTTTCTTCTGGGCAGCAGGGACGAGGATATTTTTGTTAAAGTAATCACTTTTGAAATACCCAGAAAACAAATGATCATTGCTATCCCTTCCATATATGCGGAGCAGCTAAGTAGCGGGATCAATACTGGCAACATCAGACGCAGGATCAGACGGCTCTATAACAAACAGCCCTTCTCTTACTTCCTTCTGGCTTCGGAAGATTTTCATTATCCTAAACGAAGTGGATTCTTTTATCGTGTCTGGCGGAAAATATGCGGCAAAGAATAACAGCTATCATCTTTCTGATTTTGCTCGGGGGTATAACAATCTATGTCTGGAAAGGTAAGAATTGGTTTGCCGAGCAGCATTATCTGCAGAGAACAAAGAACGAGGCTTTTATCCGGAATGAGTTGAAGGAAAAATTCCTGCAGCTGCAGGATCAATCTCAGGAATTACTGCAGGATTTCATGGATCAGGCTTACGGTATCTCCCTTCTACCGGATCAGCAACTGGAATTGACGGCTGGCTGGTCGGTAGATATCCGGGAAACACCAATCTTCCCGCCGATTTTCGATTATAAGTACATCTATATAGCTACCCCCAGCCAACTTTCTGCTATCAGTAAGAAAAATGGAGAATTGCAGTGGAATTTCCGGCTCGAATCAACGCCAGCCAGGATCGAACTTCTGGATGCAAACAGACTGCTGGTACTCTCGACTGCAGGTGAACTCCATTGCCTGCACAGAAATACCGGCAGCCTCCTCTGGCTGAAAGAGCTGACTTGCGAGCCTGATATCGAGTTTAAGAAAAACAACCTTTTTCAGATTTCCCTGAACCGATATCAGCGCTTGGACAGCAGTATAATCCTGGTTCTGAGCAAGAATGAAATATATTTACTGAATATCTTTGATGGCGAACTGGCAGGGAAATATGAGTCGGATGATGAAATTGATTTTATCAGTGAATTTGATGATATTGAAAGGTGCATCTATTTAACACACAAAGGCAGGTTGTCTAAATTGAATTTCCGGATAAAAGCATGATCAGCAAAGATTCAACTTCAAAAAAAAACAGCTTCTGTTTGCGTTGCGGGCATTCCCTGCAGGAATTTATCGATGAGGGAAATCAGAACAGGCTCAAATGCGCAAAATGTGGCTGGATCCTGTACCGAAATCCAGTGCCTGCCTCCGCCTGTGTGATCCTGAACACAAAAAGCGAGTTGCTGATAATCAGAAGGAAGTTTCCTCCTCAACCCGGAGAATGGGCTTTACCCAGCGGTTATATTGAAATTAACAATGATCCCGAAGAAACTGCAGTTATCGAAATGAAAGAGGAAACCGGTTTGGACGGTGAGGTAGAGAGGTTTCTAGGTTATTTCCCCGATTATTCACCCATCTATGAGAAAGTCATATCCTTTGGTTTTTTGATGAAAATTAAGGGTGGGAAGCTCATGGCCGGCGATGATGCCTCCGAAGCAAAATTTGTCAACGCACACGAAATGCCGCCTATCGCTTTCAAATCTCATCGATATTTCATTGAAAAAGTCAGGCAGCTGCTGGAGAATCCTGAACAATCATAACGAGGACAAATGGAAATTAACAAAAATTACGAACCCCGGGAAATTGAAAAGAAATGGTACACTTACTGGCTTGAGAAACAACATTTTACACCACGTATCGATAAGGACAGGCAACCTTTCACAGTCCTGATTCCCCCACCTAATGTAACCGGTATTCTGCATATGGGGCACGTATTGAATAATACTCTGCAGGATGTAATAGTCCGCTTCAAACGGATGCAGGGGATACCCACCCTCTGGGTGCCGGGAGTTGATCATGCTGGTATTGCTACCCAGAATGTGGTTGAACGGGAGTTGGCCGGTCAGGGTCTCACGCGCCATGA
>JAFGEH010000129.1 GCA_016931665.1 Candidatus Cloacimonadota bacterium
AGCTGCGCCTCCGGGAAAGGCAAAGACTGGTAGTTGTGAACAAAACAATAAACGCTGTCGGCCAGGCCGTTGTTTTCCGGAGTAAAAGTTGTCTGAAGATTGTTTCCGTTTGCACCGGCATAGATCGTAACCGTAGGCTGTAATACTGCATCTTCCACATAGATAACGCGGTAGGCACGGTTGCCGTGGCAGACATTTCTGGTGGAAAGATTAAAAGGAGGATCATTCAGATTGCCGGAATTCTGATGAATATGCCCCCACAAAGCCATATCAACTTCCAGATCAACCAGATCGAGCTGATCGGCAAAATCGAAATGGTGGAAAAGAACATGAGCCAGACTGGAAGAACTCTGCTGCAGATCATCTGCCAGCCACTGCAGCTGACTGGTTGTGAAACTGGTGCTGCCATAGATATCATACATAAAGTTGTCATAGTTTTCATAGGCTTCCAGGGCTGTAAAATGAACAGGACCGTAGTCGAAGCTGTAATTCTGGGTATAATACGGTTGTGCGGCCGGGGGATCTTCCAACCACTTCCAGCCGAAAAATTTCCACCAGTTGCGACGGGCTGTTCCCTGAGGCGGAGGTGAGGCATCCCAGCCACCGATATCGTGGTTCCCGCTGGTGAGGAAAACAGGTACTTCCAATTCTGTAAGCATCTTCTGAGCTATAGTGTAAACCCGGCGATTTTCAAAATCTTCCATTTCACCTTCATTCACCAGATCACCGGTAAGCAGCACAAATTCCGGATTGATCAGATTGATGTCTCTGATCACTTCCCGAAAATCCGCGATACTGGTGGAATCGATCAGCGAAAGCGGATCAGGATAATAGATAGTAGTGGGAAGATGAATATCGGTGATATGAACGAAATAATAGGACTCTTTGCAGGCCGGAATAATTTTTACCGCATTCTGCGTTGTATCGGTGGCGATTTCCTCGGCACCGACAACCAGGTCGTACAATTCGTAAATCTCTGGTACCGGGATTTCGGCTGTCAGCTGCCATCTGCTTAATTCAGAATTAAAACAGGAGTTCGTAATATTCAAGGGAATATTTTTATGGCCGTGCTGCAGGGAAGCATGCCAACCGGTGACAGTTTCCTCAGCCAGGCATACTATGGGCAGCTCATCACCGGGAATTGCCAGGGCCGGGATGTTCAGAAGAGGCCTTTGAATAATGGTCAGGGTGTCCCCGCTGGGTAAGCTTTCCAATTGAAGAACAATCTGCCCGATGGAAAAATATTCTATATTCACGGTTCCAATGATGAATTCCGTAAAATGTAAATTTCCGGTTCCGCTCTGTATTCCGCTGAATTTCAGCTTCAGAAGTGTCTCTACCTGATGGAAAGACAGATTCCCGCTGAAATAAACAGCCAGTTCTCCGGCACCGGGTTGCTCGATCTGGACAGTGCCGCCAGTTGAAAGAGTGCCATCCAGATCATAATCCGTGAAAACCATAACATCTTCATTGAAATGCAGATGAAACTGGTAGTCCGAAACTATTTGCAACTCTCCCAGAAAGGCCAGTTGCAGGGGAAGTGAAAACTCCTGAGGAGAATACACATTCTGGTCAGGAACGGCCACCAGATAGCAATCCGGTGCGGAAGATAAATCACTTAAATCGCGGGGATTCAATTTATATTCATTCCAGTCGTAGGAGACAACACCTTTGATGCTGGCAAAAGGATAGCCGGTCAGCAGCGAAAAGCCCGTTTCCGGCAGATCGAAAAAACCAGTGCCGACCACGCAGCTGCCACTGCCGTCAACCACCTGCCATTCGTTATATTGATTACAGGTCTGGGTAACAATAACGTCATTCACTTCCACTAGAACGCTTTCATAATCTTCCTGAGCAGCAAGGCTTTGAGTGGAAACGGCAGCGGGTAAAGGCAGCGGATGGCCTGCTGATATCAGATTGCAATAATCAAGGAACCTTAATTCGGTGAAGCCGTAATACTCATAAACCTCCGCCTGCAGGATCAGGCTGTCGCCCGGAGATACATTCTGGTTATTATCATAAACAAAGATTCCGTTCCAGGCACCGCCACCGGAGGAAGAGAGAAAGAATCTGCCATTGTTGTAATCTGTTCCGGATACAATACCACCGGTGCTTACCGTCTGTCCTTCGTAAGGCGAGGGATAAGTGCCATTCATACCGGGATCGGTGGTAAATTGGATATCATGAATTCCCATTCCAGGCAGGAGGGAATGACTGATCAACACCAGAAAAATGAGATATTTCATTTATAACCCTGCCAGGAAAAAAGGAAATACATATTACTTTAACAGGATCATCTTGCCGGTGGGAGAATTTCTGATATTGAGTCTATAAAAATAGATCCCACTGGTTACAGGCTGGCCCTTATCATCCGTGCCGTCCCAGATTACAGAGTGCATTATGCTCCCCGCTGGTGACCCTTCGTTACTCCCGCTGAATCGGGGACTCGGGGTGACAGGCAAGATCTTCACCTGCCGACCCTGTAAGTTATAGATCTGGATCGCCGGGTTTTCGGGCAGGTCCGGGGTGTAGGCAAAGGAAATCGTTGTTACCGGATTGAAGGGATTGGGTGAGTTCTGCAACAAGAAAGGCAGAGAAGATAAGTTGCTGTTCTCGCTGGCGGTGCCTCCCACTTCCACGTACCAGCAGGTAGGGTATTCATAGGCGCCGTTGGAAACGATCGACCGTACCACATAACTGCCGGCGGCAGGGAAAGTGTAAAAGAGAATGAAACCGGTTTCGGCCTGCAGCACTTCATTTACATACCAGGAATAGGTAAGGCCGGGATCATTGGAAAGAACGGCAAACATCAGCATCTCACCCACTGCAGCTGAGAGGGAATCCTCTTCCGGCGTTATCCCGAACAACTGAGGTGTGACAATGCGGATACTATCAATATATACGGGGTCATCCGGATAATAGGGCGGATTGCCATTGGGACCGTTGGTGGGGACGTCTCCTATCGTCTGGACCACATCCATGCCGGCAATCACATTGCCGAAAGCAGCATAATTGCCATTCAGCCAGGGGGTCGGCGCCAAGGTGATGAAATACTGGGAGCCGGCGGAATTGGGTTGACTGGTTTTAGCCATGCCCAGCACTCCTTCTTCTTCGAAAAGCATCTCCGGATGATATTCATCGGGAATGGTATAGCCCGGCCCGCCGGTGCCGGTGCCGGTAGGGTCTCCATCCTGGATCACGAAATCAACCACGACCCGATGAAAGATCAGCCCATCATAAAAGTTCGAGTTGGTCAGAGATATGAAATTATTGGTTGTGATCGGCATCAGGTCTTCCCTGAGCATGACCTGAAATTCTCCCAGGGTTGTATGCCATTCGGCGATAGACTGAGCTGAAGCTGTATAGAATGATAAAAGAAAAATAATAACCAGCATTGAATGTCGGATTTTCATATTTCCTCCAGATATTTTCTTAATATACTCAGGAAAATTTCAACCAGAATGTAAAGCTAAAAAAATCCCCGGGCAAACAGCCATCAGGGCAATCTACCATCAATCAACTTGCCGTGCTCAAAGATAAGGCACAAGCATCAATCGGAGAAAAAGGTCACCAGCAGGTAGATGATAATAACAGCAATGGCGATGGGCAGAATACGCGACACGATGAAAAGCAGAACAGCGGATGAGCCGTAGAAGAGCTTGCAGATCCAGCTTTCGCACCTGGTGAGCTGCAGATGGGCCAGTTCCATGCCGCTGAATTTCAATTGCAGTTTCCGGGTGGCTTTTTCCGGAGACCCGGCTTTCACCAGCCCGGTATAGATCAGTTGATTGATTATTAAATAATAATGAAATTTCGGCATCATCCCTCCTTTCTGAGGTTATTGCCTGATTTACCCTTGCATGAGAATAAATTGCCAGTGAGAGGCAAGTAATTTTTTGGGAGAGAAATGAAATCAAGGCGAAAGGTGAATATTCACGGCGTGTCCGTGGAACTCAGAGACTGAAACCTAATGATTAATCGGTCTTTTAATCTTAAAGAATATTCCCCTCTCCTGTTCAATGCATTCTACTTTATTATCATCGAGCAGTTTGCCAAGATACTTATTCAGTTCATTCAAATGCAGATTCAGGATCTCGGAAAGGTCTTTATCCGTGGCGGGTCTGCGTTGAATTGTATCCAGAATCTGATTTTCTATATCCTGCTGGAAACTCTGGATTTTTTTTCTGGTTTCAGGACTGGAAATAATCTCAACCGGTAGAGGTTGGAAGAATTGAGCAATCTCCTCCAACCTTTTTCTCGAGAGGGGTTTGACCCAGTTTTCAGTTCCAGGCCGATCCAGGGTGTTCAGCTGTATCAGGTCAGGATTGATCTTCCGGACATTTTCTTTCAGCAGGACAAGTTCTGATTCAATATCATTCAGATGCGGGACAAAGAAAATTTCCAGATAGATTTTACCAGAGAATTCCTTACGCAACTCTATGAGCCCGGCTATGATCTGGTCAATTTTCAGGTGCGGACTGGGTCGATTCAATCTAAGAAAGACGGATTCGGAAACTGCATCCAGGGAAGGCAGCAGCACATCAGCCCGGAGCACTTCCCTTCTTACTTCCTGGTCCCAGAAAAGAGTACCATTAGTGATAACAGCGACTTTATAATGCGGGTAATTATCCTTGATAAAATCGATAACCTGGCCTAACCCACTGTTCAGAGTCGGCTCCCCCTGGCCGGAGAAAGTAACAAAATCCAGGTCTGGTTGTTGAGACAGGTAACCAGCAAGTTCCTGAATCACCTCTGAAACCGGTGAATATTCCCGGCGCTCTGTGGTAAGATTGGTCGTGCGGCCTACTTCACAGTAAATACAATTCAAACTGCAGACCTTGAGGGGCACCAGATCTACACCCAGTGATATCCCCAACCGGCGGGAAGGGACTGGTCCGAACAGGTATTTCATATCGTCCTTCCTAGTTTATGTTCTTGATCATTGTAATTTACTTCAACATATTTCATTTTTTTCCGGATACCAGGTAAGTCCCGTCTGGCAGCATATCATCGGGATGTGAGATACCGGCTTCCTCCTGCTGATAACGAAGACAATTCGCCCAGTTACCAAAGCAGAATTCCCTGATCCATATTCTATCGAGCATCTTGTTTTCCGAATAATATTTCAACGGACAGACCTGATACCATTTGCACATCAGCGATCCCGGATTTCTATTGGCCAAAATATTTCTCCATCCGGTCGAAAGCTGTATTGACAGTGTCTTCGGGAACGCAGAAGGAAAGCCTGATATGATTTTCTCCCGTTGGCCCGAAAGCCACTCCCGGTGTGGCGGAAACTCTTGCTTCGTGCAGTAGTTTTTTACAGAAAGAAAAAGAATCATTCCCCTGTTCTCCCAATACCCGCGGGAACATCAGGTAAGATCCGGCAGGTTTTACATAGGAAAAAACATGAGCAAGCCCGTCCAACCGTTCACACATCAGGTCCCTCGTTTTCAGATAATGGGATTGGAATTCGTTTATGCAATCCTGCGGGCCTCTCAGAGCTGCGATGGCTGCGTACTGGGAAATAACCGGTGCGCAGATGGCCAAGGGGATATGGACTTTTTTGATCTGGGTAATGATTTCTTCATCAGCATGCAGATATCCTATCCTCCATCCCGTCATAGCATAGGTTTTGGTAAAGGTAAAACAGCTGACAGCATTCTTCTTCATTTCCGGAAGAGAAGCTATACTGAAATGTTGATTCCCGTCGAAAACGAAATATTCATAGGCTTCGTCCGTGATTACCGTCAGGTCATGTTTCAGGGCGATCTCAGCTAATTCCAGCAAGGCTTCTTTGGGAAAAACTGTTCCAGTAGGATTGCTGGGACTACAATACATAAATGCTTTGGTCCGGGGAGTAATGGCTGCTTTTATCCCTTGCAGATCAAGCCTGAAACCCTGATCTTCCAGAAGGGGTACCATAACAGGGACTCCTGAAGCCAGTTCAACCTGACGGATATGAGTGGAATACGTTGGAGATGGCAATATAACCTCATCTCCAGGGTCTATGGTTGCCATTACGGCTGCAGCCAAACCTTCAATTGCTCCAATGGTCACCAGCAATTCCCTGCTGCTGGCCTGGATATCATTGTCTCTTTTCAGTTTTTTTATGATTTCTTCTCTTAGAAGAGAAAGGCCTTCACTTTGAGAATATCCGCCGGTAAGCCCCTGCCGGATAGCAGCTATTGCCGCTTCGTTGATGTGTTCCGGTGTGCCTGTGGTCGGTTTAGCCCAGGAAAGAAAGGCAACATCTTCATACTGACTGGATAGGCGGGTCATTTCATGAATGGCTGATTTCTGGATTTGCTGCACACGCCTGGCTACTGGCATTTTACTTCCCCCTTACAAAATTTTCAATCCTATTAAACAGACAAGTCTGTGAGAGCAACCAAATTCTATTCTCCTATTATATCGTGCAACTTCTGATAATTCAGGATATTCCCGGCAATAAATTCATGATTATAGAGTAACGAAGCTGGATGTGACACGGGAAAAATAATTAAGTCCTGCATCGG
>JAFGEH010000130.1 GCA_016931665.1 Candidatus Cloacimonadota bacterium
ACGGTTTCTCCGGCAATTACTGTTACTTCTACTCCATCGGGTACTTCATAACCTTCCAGATAGCAGGTAACGGTATAATCACCCGCAACAACTTCAATAGCGTATTCCCCGTTCGCATCGGTTACGGTGGTATATTCTCCTGCCGTTATTTCGGCATTTTCCAGGAAGCTTCCTTCCCCGTCGGTTACCGTTCCGGCAATGAAGCCATTAGGAGCTTCCGGTGTAAATTCATATACTCCCATATCAATCGTGGCGGTTCCATTGTTATCCCCGTCCACAATGCGGATATTCCCATCCAGATCGTATTCGGGCAACGGAAAGGTCACAATAGACTCATCTCCTGTATCTATACAGGGTGATATTTCAGCCAGATGATAATTATCCCCGTTAAAATCCAGGAACTGCGGATTATCGGAAATAACCCCTGGTCCTGTAAAATCGTCACTGATACAACTGTTGAAGGCATTAGCTGCACCACTCAGGACAAAGATGTTCTCCGGCAGATTATTCCACAGGATGGAATTATACACGTTCAGGCTGCCTCCATTCACCCAGAAAGCTCCTCCCGAAAGAGGAGATATATTATCGACAGCAGTAACATTGGAAACATCGGTTACACAGTTGGTAAGGCCACAGGCGGCTCCGGAACCGAAGGTTGTAGAGTTATCTCTAAACAGGACATTGGCCATTTTAATTGTGGAAGATACGCAGTAGATACCCGTACAGGCGCCTGCCGTATTTTCTATGAATACACAGTTGTACAGTTCCGGATTGGATTGATCCCAGCTGGAAAAACCAGCGGCAAAGACTGCGGAGTTATTATCATAAAATACACAACCGTTCAATACCGGATCTGAATCATAGGCAATCATGCCACCACCGTAGAATCCACAGTTATTAAGCTGAAACAGGCAGTTATCGATCTCAACATCCGAATCTGCTTCCAGATAGATTGCTCCTCCGTCGAATTGAGCATAGTTTTCGTAGAAAGATGAATTGCTGATACTCAGATTTCCGGTGTTGGAACAGAAGATAGCTCCCCCATTACTTTCATCTCCAGCACCCAGGGCAAAACCCTGCCAGAATTCGCAATAACTGATCTCATTAGCTGGCAGAGAGCTGAGATTGCCGTCAATGAACCTGAGACTATGCCAACCCGTGTTGGGATCCAGGGGCATGAACCTGATGGAATCGCTCACTGTACCATTGGCCATTATTCTACCATGTATAATGAATTGGTAATGATCGTTAAAGATCACATCAACTCCCGCCTCAATTAGCAGTTCCTCGCCTGCTTGCAGGGTGATCTCCCCATCAATATAATAAGGACTGCCGGTTAAATCCCATAATCCGCTTACATCACCGGCTGGTATGACTGTGGAGCAAAGAAGCCAGGGAAGAATCATAGAAATAAAAATAAACAGCTTTTTCATAATCTCTCTCCTTATTTGATTTTTAAAAATTCATCCAAAGGCAGGGCGTTATCCCAATATTGCTGGAAAATCTGAGCGAAGGTACTGGCAACATCTGTGTGTTCAAAAGAGGTGAAAGTGAAATTGGAAAAATTATTCAGATTACTTTCCAGAGTGAAAACAGCTATTTTTCTATCAAAAATAAACAGCTTCATGGGAAGTTGAGGAGCAACCCTGACCTCTTCTCCCAGACTTTTAAAATAGAACATCCTTTTCTTAAAGTTTTCCAGATTATCCGGCTCTATTTCATGTACTGCCCGATATTTTACTCCCTTTCGGGTGCTTTCCCGCTGAGCCAGATTCAGGCTCTCCAGGTTGTCTACGTTCATGATATAAGGAGGTTTACTGAACGCCAGAACTTCTTCCTCAGCTTCCAGCTCCAGCTTTTCCAGAGTATCTATGATTACCGACCTGGTATGAAGTATTTTAATGAACTCGGCCTTATCCTGTCTTTTTTCCGCTTCATAATATGGTAGAAGTTCTTCAGAAAGCTTATCCATCAGTTTTATCCTTTCCTGCAGGTCAGCCTTACTGGAATTGAAGGCGATCCGGGGATCAACGGCTATCAGCATCCTGGTTTTTGCCTGCACTTCGCGGACAAACCCTTTCTTCACAATACCCGTAATAATTCCATAAATATTAGACCTGTTCACTCCTACTATCTGTGCAATCTGAGCGGCGGTTAAGGGCCTTTTAAGCAATAATAGATAGACTTTTGCCTCGTTTTCCGTCAGACCCGTTACAACCAGATTGCTAATGAAATTCTCCATATTATCTCCTTTTGTACCATGGGGGTACAACAATATATCTTATAAATATTGTCAATATTAATTTGTTGTGTTAGGGTACAACATATTAATGATAACCGGGCACTGATAAAATATTAAAATTATTCCCCCAGATTCAATTATCAAAAAATCATGCAACCTAACAATATACCCTCCCTTCGGAGAATTTTGAATTGTACATAAAAGATTGAAACCCTTGATATGATTGAGATTAGTTATCAGAAAATACTTATTTGAACAAGGAATAATTGACTTTTATTGACAATAGATACTTTATAGGTTTGATAATTACCCCCTTAGGCAAGGAGTTTTTATGAAGTCTGATTTTGATTTCGAACTTTACTGGCTGGACAAACTCAGGAATAATCTGAATAAGATTGCTGGTAATTCCATTACTAATCAGATTATGGCCGGCAGTGAAGAGTTGAACAAAGCTTCTTCCAGCGGTAAAATCATCAGATGGACCCAGCTGGCCATGCTGAGAATGGAAGAATTAATTTCTGACAGGCAGTGCCGGGAAGTAATGACCAGCTGTGCCTGCCATTACTCTCAGGAAGAGCTGCTCAATCTCAAGAACTTGTATCGGGAAACCCGGAATCTTGATCTGATCATCAGAAAATTGCAGGAGTTGTTTGAACATTTTCTCCGAGATAAACTCAATCTGGAAGAAAAATATATTCAACAGGTCATTGATAATGGCTGGGGGGTAGCGGGTGTCCGTAATGGGAAGAGAATTATTGCCACAAAGATCCCGCAAAGCGGTTTCCTGATTGACTACCTGCAGGAGACCGACCCGGAAAAAAAGAAACAGTACTATTGCCACTGTCCCAGGATCAGGAAAATCATCGGTACCGGAGAAAAGATCTCACCCGGATACTGCTACTGCGGGGCCGGGTTTTACCGTAATATCTGGGAAGTAATACTCGGCCAGCCAGTGGAAGTGGAATTACTTAAATCCATACTTAAAGGTGACGAGGTGTGTCAGTTCGCCATCCATCTGCCTGTGGAAGTTAGTTCATGAAGAAGTTTTCAGTCTTTTTACTTCCTGTTCCTACTGACATTATATCTATGTCATCCGCCAGCAGAAACCCTCTATTATTTGGCCTGTAACTGAATGATAATAAAGGTTCTTTGATGAAATCGGTTTCACCCGGAACTGAGTGTAGGATTTTTTCAAGATTATTTCCTGGGACTTGAGATGAAATTAATTATGGCTGATCTATAACCGCCCATGCAGAATGAACATATTTTACCACTTATTAGATTAATCCACTGGAAACCGCTAGAAGCTGCCAGGGAGATCCATGTCCTGGAGATGGCTGGTTATCGGGTAGTGGCAGACAAATTCGATCAATCCACACTGCAGCAGCTTATAAGAATACACCGTTGCCACAAAAGCTGGGCATTAAAAAAGCGATGAATATTCTGTTGATCGATCCTCCCACTAATTTTCGGGAAACACTGGGAGATCTTCCTCCCGATGTAAAATTTCAGATAAGTATACAAAAAGAACATGATCTGATTATCTGGTTTGTTAAATCAACTGCTCAATTGGCAGACAATATATCTACTCTTAAACAAGTTGTTGAACCGGCTGGTATCTGGATAGCCTGGCGTGAAGGCAGTTCGGGTAAGACTGCCGGGCTTAACCAGAATTTTGTCCGCCAGACCGGTCTGCAGAACAGCTTGTTAGATTACAAGATCTGCTCCATCGATACAACCTGGTCGGCTCTGAAATTCCAGATCAGGAAATAGTATTCTGTAGTTTATCCATATCATCTGCAGGCAAGAGTTAAGTATTCAAGCAAAATACAAATTGGAGTTTATTTCTTTTCTGAATAAATATTTAACAAAACAAAAAAACTATTGACACATTTTACAAGTGTAAATCTAACTGACACATGTAAATTATATCCTGGGGGGAAAAAATGAAAAAACTATTCTGTCTGTATTTTATTCTGTTAAGTTCTACTCTGTTGTTGGCTGATGCTCTGTTCACACAGCATACAATCATGCCTTATCTGGATGGGGCCTGCTCTATCGGAGGTGGCGATTTTGATGGAGATGGTGATATGGATGTTGTGGCCACCGCAGTTACGGGAGATTATATCGCCTGGTTTGAGAATGATGGACAGCAGAATTTTACTTTTCACGTCATCATGGAAGATTTCGATGGGGCCAGGGTGCTGGATGTTGCAGACATAGATGGGGATGGTGATAAGGATATTGTGGTAACTGCTTACGAAGCGGGCATAATTGCCTGGTTTAACAACGATGGTACAAGCAGTTTTACTCAGCATATCATCACAGACACCTGGCCTACCGCCAGCTTTGTTTATGCCTGTAACCAACGACTGGGAATGGACCTGGATATTGATGGAGACGGTGATACCGATATTCTGGCCACAGCCTGTGGCATCGGCAGACTGGGCTGG
>JAFGEH010000131.1 GCA_016931665.1 Candidatus Cloacimonadota bacterium
CCCTATTTTCACGCTGATTGCGCTACGGTTGAAGAGCTGATTTTTTATCTGCAGAAATGGAGTTTGAAGAAATACCGGCGCTTTCCCATTCTCTACCTGGCTTTTCACGGTTCGGAAAACGGCATCTGGCTTGGTAAAAAGTTCTTTTCCTTGAAAGAACTGAGTTCAATACTGGCCAATAAGTGCCTGAACCGCATCATAGTGCTGGCTGCCTGCGGTACTTTGAATATCAACAAAAAGCATCTTAACCTGTTTCTGGCAGAGACGCAGGCTCTGGCTATCTGCGGTTACCGCCTGACTGTACCCTGGATCGAATCCACTGCCTTCGAGTTGATTATGCTGGCTGCCATGCAGGATAACAATTTCGATGGCCGGGGAGTAAATGCCATACAGAAAAAATTGATCAGAAATGCGAGAATGTTTAACAGTCTTGAATTCAGAATGATCACCCGCCGAGAAATTCCTTCCCTTGAAATCCAGAAATAATTGTTTACAATTTATTAATCCTGTCCCGTCTGGCAATTCCTTTAAGAGGTATTTTATGAAATTCAGCATCTTCTTCCTGTTATTGATACTGTTGATAAGCGGTTGCAGTCAGCCGCCGGAACAACCCCTGGCCAGAATTGCTCCAGACACCACTCTGATCTGGGATCACCAGCTTATCGATAACTATGCCTGGCTCAAAGACAGGAATCGCACCGATCCGGAAGTTCTGGCTTATATAGCTGCGGAAAACAAGTACACTTCAAAAATGTTAAAACCGACCCGGAAACTGCAGAAAAAAATTTACCGGGAAATAGTCGCTCGCTTCCCGGAAAATGAATTATCGGTACCTGTCCGTATTGACGATTACTTCTACTATGTCAGGAGAATATCCGGCCAGAAGTATAACCTGTACTGCCGGAAACAGACAAGCCGGGGAGCCCCGGAAGAGGTTTACCTGGATGAAAATGAATTAGCCCGGGATAATTCCTACTTGCATATCCTGACCCGGCAAATCAGCCCCAACCACCGTTATCTGGCTTATTCCGTTGATCTTACAGGTTCCGAGAACTATACTCTGTTCATCAAAGATCTGGAAACCGGTACACTGCTGCCGGATAGTATCTGCGGAGTGGGAGAGGTTGTCTGGGCGAACGATAATGCCACAATCTTATATAATATCGAGGATGAATCCGGCAGGACCTATCAGATCTTCCGGCATCGCCTGGGTGATGATCCTGCCCGGGACGAACTGCTGTACACGGAAACAGACGGCGGTTTCTACGTCTGGCTGTCCAAAAGCAGAAGCAGGAGATTTATTCTGCTGGGATCCGAGAGCAAAACCACTTCCGAAATACGCTACCTGGATGCTGCTGATCCCGCCGGGGAATTCAAGCTGATCCAGCCCCGCCAGCACAATCTTACCTACGATGTGCAGGACTGGTTCGACCTGTTCTATATCACAACTAATGCAGATGGAGTTTACAACAACAAGATCATGACCACGCCCATCGCCCGGCCGGGAAAGGAGAACTGGCGGGAATTCCTGCCCCCTTCTGATTCAGCCTTCATTTTCTGCAGTGTTTTTGAGAAGTTCCTGGTGATCAGTGAACTAGAGAAAGGAATTCGTTCTATGACAATAATGGATCATCATAAATCAGAATCACGCGCGATCGAATTCCCGGAAGAATTTTATCTAGCTCTGCCCGGGGAAAATCCGGATTTCCATACCGAAAAGTTCCGCTATAATTATCAATCCCTGCTTACTCCACCTTCGATCTATGAATGCGATATCCGGACGGGCGTTTCGGAGCTGCTGAAAAGGCAGGAAGTGCATGGTTATATCCAGTCGGAATATGCCAGTGAGAGAATCTGGGCTCCAGCCCGTGATGGCCTAACCAGAATACCGATTACCCTGGTTTACCGCCGGGACCTTATCAAACCTGAACAATCTAACCTGCTGCTGCTGGATGGCTATGGATCGTACGGCGATCTGAATGATCCCTATTTCTCCTATTCCAGGATTTCGCTGCTGGACCGAGGTTTCATCTATGCCACAGCTCATGTCCGAGGTGGCGGAGAGCTGGGAAAATCCTGGCATGATCAGGGAAGAATGATGAATAAGAAAAACACTTTTACCGATTTCATTGATTGTGCCGATTATCTTATGGCAGAGGGATATACCAGCAGCCATAAGATGGCGATCCAGGGCGGGAGCGCCGGCGGGTTACTGGTGGGAGCAGTACTCAACGAACGGCCGGACATCTGCCATGCCGCCATTGCTGATGTTCCTTTTTTAGATATAATTAATACAATGCTGGATCCAACCCTGTCGGCGGTGGTAAGTGAATATGAAGAATGGGGCAATCCGTATATTCAGCAGGAATTCGACTACATTCTTTCCTACAGCCCTTATGAAAATGTAAAAGCTCAGGATTACCCGCATATCCTGGTTATCGGCGGATTTCAGGATACCAGGGTCAATTACTGGGAACCTGCCAAATGGACAGCCCGGCTCAGGTCCACGAAGACGGACAACAATCTGCTGCTGCTCCGGATAGATATGAATGCCGGTCATGGCGGCGCTTCCGGGCGGTTCGATATCTTCCGGGAAATAGCCATGAAGTTCGCCTTTCTGTCCCTGGTGTTCGATGAGCAATAAAAAAAGAGGTGCAACCTGCAGCTGCACCTCTTCCGACAATAGGAGGATTTGTCTATTTTATCTCAAGATCGTAGGGGATGACCTTGAGAATTTTTTCTTTCTCCAGTAATTTGAATTTCTGCAGATTCTTTTCCAACCATTCAATATCTTCCGGAAGCAGAATCTCTGTAAACAGCGAACCGAATTCACCTCCCAACCTGAGTTCAAATCCGCTTTTCTCAGTATAATCCAGCAGTTCCGCTTTATTCACGAGTCCGGCCATTTCCTGTAAGCTTTGCACGGCTCTGTCCATTCCTCCCAGTTCATCGATCAAACCTCTTTCCAGAGCCTGACGGCCTGTCCAGACCCGGCCCTGAGCCACTTCGTGCACGGCAGCCTTATCCAGGTTCCGGGCTCTGGCTACATATTCCACAAACTGCTCATAAGAATCACTGATGGTCTGTTGGAACAGTTGTTTTTCCGATTCGGTCATGGTTCGGGATGTAGAAGCGAAATC
>JAFGEH010000132.1 GCA_016931665.1 Candidatus Cloacimonadota bacterium
AGGCTTACCGCTATCCTCATGGGAAAAACCGGTGCTTTGATCCCTAATATCATACCTCCGGCATGAAAGAGATTATCTTCCGGCAACCAGACATCTGCTTCTCCCAGGCTCAGGACATTATACTGTAAATCCAGGAAAAGAATCCTATTCAGCCGGAAACGTAACGCAATCGTATTTACCTTGTAAATGGGTGCGCTCCGTTCCTTTGACTGTAAACCAAGGAAACTATCCATGCCCCCGATATAAAACGGGTCAAATTCAATATCATATTTCTGAAAATAAGAGCCATACTCGAACTGGTATCGGCAGGATATATTACGTCCAAAGGGCAATAAGATCTGCAATTGAGAGTAGAATTTTTTATATCCGGCGTCACTGAACTGATTCTTGCGAGCACCGCAGATCTTGGCCAGTACCTGTGACCCTTTCATAGGAAACATATAATCATCCAGGCTTTCATGATAGACTTTGAAACCCAACCCACTGGAGATGAATCTGGTATTCTCAAAATCGGCAACATCCCTGTAGGTTTTTGCTTCGTAGGAATAAGCATAAATCTCAGCATTTACAGCGTCCTGGGTATAAAGTCCCACACCAAATGTCCCTCCGATTTCCCTGGCTTTGACACTCTTGATTTTTTCATGCTGATCATTGTAGGAATATAGTTTCTGCTCACCGAAATAAGGAAATAACCTGAAATAAACACCCCAGTGTTTGCCGAAATTTTTAACATAATCCAGATTGATCTCGCTACTGGTGCCCAGTTTGATATTGAACAGCAATTTTGAATACTTCTGAAAGTAATTATCCAGTTCAACAGTTAAGCCCGCTACAAATTCATTGTCCTCATTGTAGGTGAATCCAATTCCCAGATGCTTCCTTTCCTTTTCGCTGACAACGGCACAAAGTTCGTATTGATCTCCTGTTTTATCTATCCGTGGATAAATAAATTTGAAGAGATCTGAGCTATAGGCCTTGGCAAAAGCCCGGGAGACAGCTTCCCGGGAATAGTTGATCCCGGGTTTCAATTGAAGATATTCAATTACCTTAGCTGAACTGAGATACCGGTTACCTGTCACTTTAATCCGGCTGAAGCTGAGAAAAGCAGGAGTCTGCTCATAAAGGGATTTCACTTCTGAAGAGACCGTTTGAGAGAAATCCTTCAGTACCTGCCGGGCTGCTGTTTCGCCCAATAGAATAATTTCATCTATACGGTCGAAATCGCGGTTGGTTATCTCTCCCAGTTCTGGAGAAATTACCAGGTCACACAATTCCAGAGAAGCTTCCACGTTGGCTGACAACTGAAAATTCATCGTCTGGTCCAGAACTTCCAACAGGGATTGCAGATCATTATCAGCCTTAAGGGAAGTGGCTGTGTTGCTGCCTATAACAATATCTGCCCCCATATCCCTGACGATACCGGCGGGAAGATTGGCGTTGATACCTCCATCCAGATAAAATGAATCGGAAAGGGGAAAGGGTTCAAAAAGGGAGGGTATGGACATCGAGGCTCGTATTGCCTCGTGCAGGTAGCCACTGTCGAAAACCTTCAGCTCACCGCTACTTAGATTGGTGGCTGTACAGCAAAAAGGCACTTTCAGTTCAGCAAAATCCCTGATACAGGCTGCCGGATAACAGAACTCAAATAAAGCATTAATCAGCCTGTTTCCCGCGAAGATAGCCTGAGGTAATTGGGGAAGAAAATTATCATCAAGGGCAAAATTCAGTTCAGAATAGGGTTTCCAGCGTTTCTCCCCGATATGAAGATTCTCCCGGGGAATGCGGTCATCCAGAATAGAACGCCAGTCATACGTTAAAAATATATCTTCTATCTCGGCTGCGGAATAACCTATGGCAAATAATCCGCCAATTATGGCGCCAGTACTGGTTCCCGCAATGTAATCAACAGGAATCTGCTTTTCTTCGATAACCTTTAATACACCAATATGAGCAAAACCTCTGGCGCCACCCCCACTCAGCGCCAGACCAATCCGCGGCCTGGCTGATAGCATTAGCGTACTTACCAGTAAACAGGCAAGAACCAGGTATTTTCTCATCTGGAAATTCCTGATTGGACCTCCGCAGATCAAAATTCAACCAGTACTATTCTCGGGTACCGTTTCCCTGTTCTAACTGCAGATTCAACTCCTGATTCTGCTTCTGCAGGGTATTCAATTCATTCAGATTCTCCACAGGATCAGCCTGAATTTCCCTTACAGAATTTTTCTGCCCGCTGTAAAGCGCTTCAACCTTAGGTGAATAAGCTACGATCAGGCCGGCAAAAACAATACTGACCATACTCATCAGTTTGATCAAAATATTGATGGAGGGTCCGGATGTATCTTTGAAAGGATCACCAACGGTATCACCAACCACACAGGCTTTGTGGTAATCTGACCCCTTACCGCCTAACTCACCGGTCTCTATATATTTTTTAGCATTATCCCAGGCACCTCCGGCATTATTCATCATAATAGCCAGAACAAATCCTGTCGTAAGGCCTCCTGTGAGCAAACCCATAACTCCGGCTACACCCAGGATCAATCCCAGGATGACCGGGGTTAAAATTCCCAGCAGAGCGGGGGCTACCATTTCCTTCTGGGCTCCCACGGTTGATATCCTGACACAACGGGCATAATCCGGCTCCGATTTACCTTCCAGAATGCCGGGAATGGTTTTGAACTGGTTTCTCACTTCTGCCACCATGGCACCTGCAGCTCTGCCGACGGCTTTCATGGTGAGAGCAGCAAAGAGAAATGTTACCATTGCTCCGAAAAATACTCCAACCAGATATTTGGGATTCATCAAGTTAATCTCGAAATAACTTACAAAATCTGCAATTGTGGCTTTGGAAAGCTCAACTGTCCGGACGATCCTGCCAGCAAATTCTATGTTCAGATATTCTACCTGGCAGAACCTGAGGCCGGTTCGTACTTCTTCCAGATAGGCAGCCAGCAGAGCCATAGCCGTAAGGGCCGCTGAACCGATGGCAAAACCTTTGCCAGTAGCGGCTGTGCTGTTCCCAACTGAATCAAGGGCATCGGTCCTGACTCTTACTTCTTTGGGAAGTTTGGACATCTCGGCATTACCACCGGCGTTATCGGCTATCGGTCCGAAAGCATCCATTGCCAGGGTTACCCCCAGGGTAGCCAGCATGCCTACCGCACCGAAGCCTATGCCGTACAAACCCATTTCCGGCATCCGGAAACCGCCGCTCACACTGAAAGCCATCATGATTCCAGCACTTATGATAATAACAGGGGCAGCAGTTGATTTCAACCCGACAGCAAAACCATCGATGATCACGGTAGCCGGCCCGTAGGCTGCCTGCCGGGCAATCCCGCGGGTAGGTTCATAACTGTGTGAAGTGGATCTTTCTGTGAAATAACCGATTAAAACTCCAGCCAGAAGCCCGATCAAACTGGCCAAAAATATTCCCAGTGAATACTCGGGAGGCAGCATCAGCCTGGTAACGAAAAAAGCTACAATGGCAATCAGAATGGAACTGCCGTATACACCTTTATTAAGAGCATACATTAGTTCTTTGGTATTGGCATTTTCTTTGGTGGATACCAGAAAGATACCGATAATGGAAAGAAGTGCCCCGACTCCGGCCAGCACCATGGGGGCAGTCACAAATTTTATTGCCCAGCTGCTTAAGTCTATTATCCCCTGGTCTGCCAGCTGAGTGACAGCTGCCATTCCCAGCGCGGCAGTAGCCAGGATCGAGCCGGCATAGGATTCATAAAGGTCCGCTCCCATTCCAGCCACATCACCCACATTATCACCTACATTATCAGCAATTGTGGCAGGATTGCGGGGATCGTCTTCCGGGATTCCAGCCTCGATTTTGCCAACCAGATCGGCTCCCACATCGGCTGCTTTAGTGAAAATGCCACCGCCCAGGCGGGCAAACAGGGCCTGCGTAGAGGCACCCATACCGAAACTCAGCATGATCACTGTGATAACATGAAGTGGAACTTGAAAAGCATTTAAAACGAAAAACCAGATGGAGATATCGATCAGGGCCAGGCCGACTACCACCAGACCCATCACTCCGCCACCCCGGAAAGCAACTTTCAATCCCTGATTAAGACTGACAGAAGCGCCCTGAGCTGCCCGGTTGGATGCTAAAGTGGCCGTATTCATACCAATCCATCCCGCCAGACCACTAAAAAAACCACCGGTCAGAAAAGCCCAGGGAATGAGGGGATGCAGCACATGCAGTACCCAGGCCATGATATTGAAAACCACAAAGGCTATCACAAAAAATAAACCTACACCCCGGTATTGCTGTCTCAGATAGGCAAAAGCCCCTTCACGCACATAACCCGCTATCCTCTGCATCGTTTCGTTTCCGGGATCGCTGTTCTTTACTTTCAAAAAAAGGATTCGGGAAAAGATCAGGGCCAAAATAGCTCCGGCAGGGGCCACAAACCAGATGATAGGAATCTGCATAATTTCTCCTTAAATTTTTTATTCGAAAATTAAGACAAAAGATTAGTGCCTAAATAATTTGTCAAGACAGGATGCTTTGTGATCAGTATTATATCTTCAATGAATTTATAACCGCTAAGATTTATTTTCAGGATGATTACCAAACCAGACCACGCGCTGCGGGAAGGCTATTTCCATGCCATTCTCTTCCAGCATCTGTTTGATACGGAGCAGCATGACCTGGCTCAGGGCGAACCATTCACTTACCGGACTCCAGATCTTGACCGTGATATTAACTGAATTGTCTCCCAAATTATCGACATAAACCAGAGGGGGAGGGTTCTTGAGAGCAAAAGGTTCTCTATCTATTAGAGCTTTAATCAGGGATATGGCTTTATCGGCGTCATCTCCATATCTTATACCTACCAGGAATTCAAATCTCCGGGCAATATTGCTCACATAATTTGTAATGTTAGTTGTGAATACCTTTTCGTTGGGAATACGAATATCCAGGCCATCATAAGTCCTTAAAGTTGTTGATATTATACTTATATTGTCAACAACCCCTATGACGCCATCAATATTCACAGCATGCCCCAGCTTCATTGGCCTTTCGATCATCAGGAAAATCCCGGATACCAGATTACCTACAATACTCTGACTGGCAAAACCAAGGATGATTCCGGCGATACCCCCCGCTACCAGCAATCCGGATAACTTGAAGCCCAGTGTGGATAAAACCCAGATAATAACTATTGTAAATATGGTATAATAAACAACTTTGATAATAATTTCCAGATGGTCCTTGTTCAGTTTCGATTTCAGGGATCTGCGCAAATAAAGTGACAGTACTTTGGCCATGATTATTCCCAAGAGTAGTACAGCTGATATAAAAATCAGGTTTAACACTGTTACTTCTCCATAGAGCACTCTGTCCAGTATCATATCCCCTCCAGCATCACCGATTTGGATGAATGAACTGAAAGTTTCCTGAGTGTGAAAAGTTCATTTGATTTCTTCATTCCCTTCGCTAGTCCGGAATTGATGAACTCGGTCTCAGCAACTTCTTCATCATGAATCTTCATGTTTGCTTTCAAGCTGACCATTTCGGTGTTATAATATATCTTCATGCCAGTTGCTTTGAAAACAGCTTTATTCACTTTGATCCAGCTATCACTCTGATTGTTCAGATGCAATTTCATCACTCCCTGCTCAAGAGGATCTGTACCCGGGATCTCCCGGTATATTTCAGTCCGCCAGTACTTGCAGATGATTCCCTTGTCCGGATCTCCATACAGCGTGTATTTATGATCATTCAGGGAAAATATATCCAGCAGGTCCGGCTTCTGTTTTTTGCCGATCAGCACTCCGATTTCAACAGGGAAGGTAATAAAAACATAAGAATTCGATTGCGGTTCCACTATTAATGTTGTGGCAAATTCCAGCAGGAGATAGGTACTGATCTGCCTGGGTAAGTTGAGAGGCTCAACTGGCTGAATCAAGATCTCACTGCCTGAAGAGAGGATGACTTTTTCTTCGGTTTCTCCCATGCAATCTCGACGATAAGTAAGGCCTTTCTTTTCCTTCTGTAGACTTATGCTAAGATCGGGTTTTTCAATAATAAATGGTATCTTATAACTTCCGTACACTCAACCTCCTCATACCCTGGGGATTACATCCATTTCTTTTTCTTGAAGTGATATATCATAAAACCGGCTATTCCCAGCACCAGCACCCACCAGGCCGGATAAGCCCACTTCCAGTTGAGTTCGGGAAGAACATGAAAATTCATGCCATAAACACCGGCAAAGAAAGTAAGGGGAATGAATATAGCTGCAAATATGGTAAGAACCTTCATGATTTCATTCATCCGATTACTTACACTGGAAAGATATATATCCAGCATGCCGGAGATCATATCCCGAAAAGTCTCCACTGTATCAATAACTTGAACCGTATGATCATAGATGTCCCGGATAAATATGGAGGTAGATTTCATTATCAAAGGAGATTCCCCTCTCTCCAGACCGCTGATCAATTCGCGCAGGGGCCAGACAGATTTCCTGAGATAGATCATTTCCTGTTTAAGTTTGTGAATTTCCTGCAGAGTGGCGGGACTGGGATAGGTGACGAGTTTTTCCTCGATTTCTTCCACTCTTTCTCCTATTTTTTCCAGAATCACAAAATAATTGTCGAGGACGGCATCGATCAGGGTGTAAGCCAGGTAATCGGCTCCCATCCGGCGGATACGACCGGTACCCAGGCGGATCCTTTCCCGGATGCCGTTAAACACATCACCCATTCTCTCCTGAAAGGTAATCACGAAGTTCTGTCCCAGAATCAAGCTGACCTGTTCGGAAGATATTTCCTTTTTCTCTTCTTCATAAGTCAGCATCTTGAATACCATGAATATATAGCTGTCAAAGTCTTCATATTTGGGCCTCTGGCTGGTATTCAGAATATCCTCCAGGATAAGTGGATGGATATTAAAACTTTCACCCAGCTTACCAATTATCTCTGCATCATGAAGGCCATCAACATTGATCCAGTTAACAGTGGAAGAATCCTGTCCCGGCCGGCAGCTTTCAACAGGCACATCCTGCTTTTCGGAATAATCAACTTCTTTATAATTGAAGACAGATATTCTGGCCTGATCAAGAAGTCGCCTGCCGATATGCAGCAACGTTCCGGGTACCATACCGGTTTTATGAGATACTTTACTGTAGAACCTGGCCATAATCCCTCCTTTGCATCAACTAAACCATAATTATCAGGCCTGATAATCTATTCAAGCTTAAAAAATCTCCTTCCCGCATGCTGCCTGAATTTTACTTCTGAGGAGAAAAAATCATAAAATAATATTTCTTAAGGATCATTTCTCGAACTTCCAGATCAGATCAAATCCGGTAGCTTTTTCTCCCCCATGGGTGGCCTGCAAATAGAAATGCCTGCTCAGTTCATATTCCAGGGAGACCTGTTCCGGAATGATTTCCCGGGACTGGCCGAAAGAAAATTCTCTCTGATAGCTTAAATAAAGATCATTTGTAATATATTTGCCCAGGATAATGGTTGCCTGTCTCCAGTCGGAATCCCCGTTGAATTCCACTACATCCAAACGTAAGTGGTTCTGCAGGGCAGTCGTCAGGGTAGAGGTCATTCTGCGGGCCAGGAAGTTCAGGGCCATACCTTCCCCGCTTCCCGGACCCAGTTGTGAACGCTCTCCCGAAGTCAACTCATCCGAACTCTTTCCAAAAATTAAATAGGAGATCGCATCGGCTTCGGTGAGAGGGTTATCTTCCAGAAAGAAAGATATGATCGGAGTCAGCACATTGCCGGTTATTATTAGAATCAACTTCCTTTTTTCCGCTCTCTGGTCCCGGAAAGTATATTCTGCACGGATCTCCAGACCGGGGTTGATCTCTTTGCCACCGCTGAAATACAAATTCCCCTGCCGAATCTCAAATCTTCTACCATAGGCTGAATAACTGCCCCTTCTTACTCCGACTTCTCCGAAGATCTCATAATCTATTCCGGATTTTACCAGATCGAGTTGCCCGTTCAGTTCCATATTCAACTCAGGTGAAAGGATCCAGGTATTCCTGGGAAATACTACTCTGATCCTGCCCTGTAGTTTTTCCGGCAGGGAAGCTTTTCTACCGGCGGTTTCCGGAAGATTGGCCTGCTGCGAATCAGTACTATCGATCGCCTGAACCAGTAAAGGCACTGGAAGATCCTGTTGACTGCTCTTCCCACTGAGCAGACTTTCCAGGAAGATCCTGGCTTTTTTTATTAATATATCTCCCGCCAGATCGATCTTTTCCTGATCGCCCTCCAGCTGGATATCAGCATTCAGTAAAAGGTCTATGTCCCGGTTGCGAATAGCCTGAAAATCCCTGGCTGTAAACTGCAGTCTGAAATCTTCGAGGTTAATGTCCTTTTCACTCAATAGGTAATTCACCTGCCCTTGCATAGACATAACGCCTTTCTTACCGGTGCTGGTGCTCAGATGAACCAGATTCAGAATGTGTTCATCAGCCAGTAACTCAAACTCGATATCCCGGTAATCCAGACCATACCTGCTGCTTTTGATTCTGCCATCCTCAATTGTCATCTCTGCTTTCAGGTCCGGTTCAGCCAGTGTATTTTCAATCTTTATCGAAGTGTTCAGTATACCTTGGAATTCTTCAAAATTATTATTATAAT
>JAFGEH010000133.1 GCA_016931665.1 Candidatus Cloacimonadota bacterium
ATAGGTGTATCATAAGTTACTTCACTGACGTTGGGATTATGTTTTTCCTTGTTCATGATCACTGCCTGCCGGAATTGAGAACGCTGGTTATGGACATTCATATCCTTGCTCTCAATGAACATGGCTTCCAGTTCATCGGCATTCATCAGCCAGTAAGGCAGGATCAGGTTGGTTTCGTTAAGCACGTTTACCCCGAAATACTGATCATCTTCCAGGTCGAAGGCAGCGGCATATTCGGAATGAAGATCGAAAATGATTACATGGGCATTTCTCTGTTCCTCCCGGTTAGTATTGACTCCATCGTGCAATCCCATGGCATTCTGCAGGATTTTAGCTACTGTACAGGATTTGCCTGATCCGGTGGAACCGACTACTGCGATATGCTTACTGAAAAAATTATCTGCATCAATATGAAGAAAGATATCCGGATTCAGAGCCAGGCGGCCGAAAGGGAAATTATATCTGGTAGTGGAAGAGAAGATAGCTTCCAGAGTATCCTTGGTTACGATATAAGCCGTCTCGGTGGGAACTGGCAGGGTTGTATTTCCCCTCATGAAGATCAGTTCCTCTGTGAGTGTTCCAACTGGTTGGGTACTGAGATGAAAGATCATTTCCGGTTCACCGGCTTCGTTCTTACGGGTGAGTGTCTCAATTTTCTGGATACTGACCACGATAAACTGGGCTGGGCCATTGACGATTTTGAGATATTTGCCGACTTGCAGATGATTTTTATAAGTTTCAAATTTTCTGCGTTCGCTTATCTCTACTTTAATATTCTCAGGTGAGCTTTCGATTACTGCTCCGATATCCGGATCAAAACTCTTTAAACTCATTTCTCCCCCATTTTTTCGTTGGAAAAAATCTTATCCAGTTGATCTTTCATATCCCGGTAATGATCACCCTGCCAGTAGATACGGCCACATTGGCGACAGTAAAGAAATCCCTGCTGCTGCTGCCTGGTATATTCCGGAACCAAATCCTTAATTTTTTCTGCACTTATGGCGAACAATCTTCTATTACATTCCAGGCATCTGGTAAAGGCATATTCCTGATCAAACCGGATCAGGTCCTGCAATTCCCGGAGCTGCTGTAAGTGATATTCGGTTTGAATGAGCCGACGATTAAATTTCTTACGGGAAGTGGCCTGTTTTCTGTCTCTGGTCAGAATTATCCTCCGATCGCGATTGGCGATCCGGATCATATTATCGAAATCAATACTGCGATAGAGAGCTGCGTCATATCCCAGAAGCCGCAGCCACCGGGCCAGCCTGTTCAGATTCTCACTCAGGAGAAAGGAAGGCTGCAGGTGATTCATTTCAGAATGTCCCTACCTGGAAGAAAGATTCCACGGCGGGAAGAGTTGATTTTTTTGCTTCTGCCAGAGTCCCGGTGAATATAACCCGACCCTGATCCAGAAATATCAGATGATCTGCAATGCGGTGGATGCTGGCCAGTTCATGAGTTACTATGATTATCGTCATATTCAGCAGCTCTTTCAGATTCAGGATAAGATTATCCAGAGAAGCGCTGGTAAGCGGGTCAAGACCGGCGGAAGGTTCATCACAGACCAGAATCTCGGGATCCAGGACCAGAGCTCTGGCCAGCGCTGCCCTTTTTTTCATACCACCAGAAAGTTCGGCAGGAGTTAACAGCTCAGTATGAGCCAGGTTTACCTGTTTGAGTTTCACCCTGATGATTCTATCCCTGATCTCAAGAGGCAGGCGAGTGTGTTGTTCCAAAGGAATGGCAATATTATCAAAGATATTCAGGGAGTTGATGAGGGCTCCATTCTGGAAAAGCATGCCTATTCGTTTGAGAATCTCTTCATATTCCAGTTCATCCATGTCCGTGACTTCCCGGCCGAAAATCTTCACGGAACCTGAACTCGGTTGATAAAGGCGAAATATATTCTTGATGAGAGTGGTTTTTCCGCAGCCGCTGGCTCCCAGGATCACAGTTATCCGATTAGGCATTATGTCTACACTGATATTATCCAGTATGGTTTCATCCCCATATCTGGCGGTAAGATTCCTGATTTCGATCAGTGGAATATCCATCTTAAAAATAGAATATCAGGCTGTTAATGGCGTCCAGAACTATCACCCAGAAGATGGATGCCACCACGGAAAGTGTGGTTACCTTGCCCACACCTTCTGCTCCACCCTTGACTCTTAAACCATAGTAACTTGAGATTATCACTATTACCCAGGCAAAAAAGAGGCTCTTTAACAGGCCAACCAGAACATCTTTCAAGGTTAATATATTAAGAGCTTGATTGAGGTAGGCTATCGGAGTCAGATCCAGATAAGTAACTGCTATAATCAAACCGCCGAAGATTCCGATGAGGGTGGACATGGTCACCAGCAGCGGCATACAGATAGTGATGGCATGAAATTTAGGTACGATGACATATCTTACAGGGTCGAGTGCCATCATTCTCAGAGCATCGATTTCTTCTGTAACTTTCATGGTAGCAATCTCGGAAGCAATGGCAGAGCCGCTGCGTCCGGCTACTATAATGGCTGTCATCATCGGCCCCATTTCCCGTACCATACTAATGGCTATCAGATCCGCAATAAAGATATTGGCTCCAAACTGCCTTAATTGGGCAGCGGACTGCAAAGCCAGGATCAGCCCCAGAATTAGAGACAGCAGGCTGATGATACCGAGGGCATCCACTCCGATCAGAATACCCTGATTGATAACAGCACCTTTGCGCAACCCTTTACGGCGAAAAAGACAGACCACCGACCAGTAAAGAATATCTGCAGTCAGATAGGTACCCCAGACCAGTGAATCCCACCAGTCATAGAGAAACTGACCCGCCTGATAAAAGAAACTCTGGCGAGCTGGCACAGCAGGTTTCTTCAGGCCAAGAGATGAAAAGGTTTCTATACTCTGCGCAACTTGAGGTGATTTGTTGATGATCTGGACCTGTTCCCGGCCGGTTCTGGCAATTATCTCATCCAGGAAGGCTACACCGGCGCTGTCTATATCTGCAACATCTTGTAAATCAATAGTATGCAGATCCCTGAGAGTAAAATGTGAGACCTGTTTCAGCAAACCCGGGATACTACCTTTAAGCAGATTACCGGATAAATACAGGATATTATTCTGATATTTCATCAATCTAACGCAGGAAATAGGTCACTCTCAAAAAGAGAGTATGTTTTTCCACCAGATATTCGCTGCCCGATTCGGGTTTTTTGTTCTCCAGCTTAAGCTTATAATCAAGAGCCAGATACTTGAACAACTTGATGCTGATGATATTTTCCCATTCTATGATAGTTGATTCAGAAGATTCAAAGGGAAAAAGAAAATCAGCGTTAGTGGAATAGGTAAGGCCATATGGAAGCAGGAAGGACCCGACCAGAGAAACCTCCGTTCCGGTTTTATCGGTAGATTCCTGCTCGTGATAAATGCGGTTTTCAAAGCCCAGTGAGTCAGTATAAGTAGAAAAGAGAGTATATACCCCCTGATTAATATCCTGCCTTAAGCCAAAACCGGCTCTGACACTGAGATTGGCTTTGGCCCGGTTAAGAATTCTCAGATTAATGCCCATACCTTCTTTCAGGATAATCGGGAAGAATGGTGGTTTTAACAGGACTTTATCGTTGAATTTAACTTCAGATTCTTCTCCGTTCTTATCGATCTTCTGATAATAGAAATTATCGGAACTGTAAGAGAAACCTTTAAAGAAATGAGAGTTGAAATCAAAACGTCCGTAAAGGCCCAGACTCCTGAAAAAATAATAGATAAAAGTGTTTTTAAAATCAATATCATCAGCAGCTATGCGAAAATCGGTATCCGTACTCTTGGAAGTTCCCAGTTCGATCAGGCTCTTTAAGCTGTAGTGCAGGGGACTGACGTCGTAGAGAAGACGGTTGTCCAGCTGTGTGTTGAATGTTATGGTGGTCTGCGGATCATCTCTGTCAACTTCATTATCGCTGTTTACGTTGACATTGGCATGAATGGCACTGGAGAATTTTACTCTGTCGCCGCTGACGATACCGGTGATATCTTCCAGAACTCCAGCGCCCAGCATACCCGTGGGATTACCTTCTTCGTCGGTATCAACAACGATGGTTAATTTCTGGACCTTGCTTTTCTCCACGGTTACTGTGGTAAAATCCCGGTACGTATTAAAAGGAGCGTTATTGATGGTAATCTTATATAGTCCAGGTCTCAGAACCCAGATCTTTTCCTGTTCCCCCAGATCCAGGTCGGCAGGAAACTCCTGGCCGTAGCTTTCACCGCTGTCCAGATCGAATATCTCATAACGGATTTTTGTATAGTTGCGATTTTCGTCGATCACATCTACCAGCAGGCAGCCCCAGTCGGGCTCAATAATCTTTTTAAATCTGGGAATAATTTCAATATTGGATTTCTTCATCAGCTGGTTTTCATTACCGCTGCCGTAGCGAATGCTGTAAATCCCCTGATCCAGAGGAACCGGCACTCCCATCTTGCCGGAAATCTCAAATCCGAATTTATCATAGATTGTGTAATATGGCTCATAATCCGATTTCGTAATAGCGGGAAGCAGCAATAGCCCTTTGCCGCCAGTGGTTTGTTCATCCTCGAAATATTCTGCCAGGCTCGGGTCAAATCGTTCTTCGAATGTATTCAGATATTCCTCGAAGACAACCTGATTACTGAAATAATTGATCATTTTTTTTATGAATTCGTCACATTCTTTCAGAATAATCTCGTTTATCGTCTGCACGAAAGTATCCATCTCATCATCCGGCAGTACTTTTTCCCGGTTGACTGTATGTCTGATCAGATAGGTTTCCTGATCCCCGCTGGTGAGAAAGAAGTCCATATTTAATCTGGCTTGCCGGATAAATGCCGATTCGTAAAGCTCCAGATTGTTGATACTGGTATTGATGGAGAAATCCGGTTGTTCGAAAAAATCCTCCTGGGTGTGCTTGAAGATATTATATCGGTTAAGGCGTTTTGTGACCAGGGTAGGTATGATTTCGGATAGTTTAACACCCCAGATATCCTGATCCGAATAGGTAATCCGTGGTCCGAAATGCCGAATCACAATCTGCCGCCGGTTGTAGGTTTGAGGTACTTTGGTTGTGAGTACGATTACCGAATAATCAAAAGGTTCCTCCCGGAAGAGATCTTCGTTTTCGTTATGGTTGTAATATTCCAGTACATAGTAATTGAGCGAGACGACCTGGCCTGCGGAACATCCCGCGAGAATCAGAACCATTAATAGACCGGAATAAATTGCTAATTTCTTCATTATCGCCTCTCCTACTTTCTTTTCGATCTGAGGAGGATCGATGGTTCTTCGCTGATCTGCCGTGAGAACTCGTTCAGATAATCAACGGTTTCCCGCAGGAATTCTATAGTCTGGACAATATCCTGACGGCTGCGAAGGTGCGTCATATCTATGTGAGCGAATGTTTCATCTATCTGGCGGATGGCGTTGTTCAAGTTGGCAAGTAATTTAGCCATATCAACCTGGGCCAGGTCACGGGTGAATTTCTCGGAATTATCCAGGATATTCTCGAATTGCTCTGATTGCAGGATTTCATTGATCCGGGCGAGTGCTTCACTGCTCGATCTAGTCAGCTGTGCCAGATAATAGCTGGTGGAATCCATGCTGGTAACGATGTTGTTGAAGGATTCGCGGTTAGTTTCCAGAACGCTGTCGACATTGTTCAGGATGCCGGCAATCTTTGCCTGATTTTCCTGATTGGTGATCTGGGTAAGATTATTAAGAACTGCTTCCAGTTTTTCTGAAATGATTTCAGCTTTCCCGGAGATACTCTCAAAAACAGAAGTACCGGCTTTAATGGTCGAACCGGGAGGCAGGATATCTGCTTCATTGGAGCCTCCGGAAAGTTCAACCTGCAGCAGCCCGGTGATGCCTACCGGGGTCAGAGAGGCTATAACATCTGCCTTGATCGGGGTGCCGCCTTTCAGACTGATTTTGACGATCACATTGGTGATATCCTCACGGTCTATGATGATGTCATCTATCCGGCCAACATTGATACCATGATATTTAACAGCACCGCCGACTTGCAGTCCGCTTACTGACAGATCCTTGTAGATTATCTGATAGGTATCCCTTTTTTCCATCAGCTGCCGTCCTGCCACCATGATGATGAAGAAGATCATGAAAGCAGAGATCACAACAATAAATACACCAAGTCTGAACTTTTGAGCTTTTGACACCATGGACATCTCCTTGATATCATTCTTGATAGGAAAAGAAAAATAATAGTGTCAAGAAAAAGATAAGGTAAGAATAATCAGAAAATAATCTCGATCCAGATTCCCAGGCGGAAGGTCCTGATCTTCTGATTACTTTTCCGGTTATGATTCCAGTCGTAATTACTGGTTAAACCGGCTCTGATATTCTGACTGAATTTATAGGAAGCCCCGGGAGAGATAGTATATTTAAGCATGTCTCTTTCCACCACTTCATCACCTGTTCCGCTTCTGGTATTGTAGGTTCGCTCCATATTGAAACCCACCGTTGCGGTCATTTCGTTCTTAAACCTGATCTTTTTCTGGAAGAAGGGCATACGGATACCTCGTTCAGCTGAGAAGGTCCAGGAGAAGTTTCCGTTCATGCTTTGGCGATTTTCCCGGTTTATGGATCTGAAATCTCCGTTATCAGTAACATTCTCGGTTAACAGGTAGTTGAA
The DNA here is from genome assembly GCA_016931665.1 of Candidatus Cloacimonadota bacterium. Taxonomy (GTDB): domain Bacteria; phylum Cloacimonadota; class Cloacimonadia; order Cloacimonadales; family TCS61; genus JAFGEH01. Next base: position 6,675 of record JAFGEH010000133.1, read on the forward strand.
GGAAAGATTAGTAGTAATGTTATTCTGCCAGTTACCATTCCAGGAGATCAGGGGCTGCAGGGAGATAGTGGTTCTGATGTTCTGGGGTTTATCCCAATCGATGTTCCCTCTTTCAACAACTGTGACCACATAGCTGCTGGTCAGGCGAGAACTGGTGAGAATTTTCTGGGCCCGGATCAGTTTTTCAAACTCGGTGAGAGTAACTGTAACATTGGGAAAAGTGGTTGTTATTACCATATTCCCAAAATCTTCCGCCGGGTTTTCATAGGTTTTCTTGATCTCATAAGAATAGCCCCAGCTGGTACTAAGAATATCGATTATCGGGATACCGGTACTGGCAGATATTTTTTCTGTCTTTATTTTACGTTTCAGTTCCTCATCCGCCAGTGCATGCGGTATACCCAGTTGATAAAGGAATTCCGGCCTTGAATCTCTTTTCTCATAGGTAGTGCCGTAATCATTGGAATAATTCAGTTTGATATTATCCAATCTGGCCAGATATGTTACCAGGCCACGCAGGGGGTTGAATCCTGGTCCTTTGCTTTCCGGAGGCAGCTCTTCATCGGATAGGGAATCCGTTTTCGTCTGTTCAGGTTCCGGCTCTGGTTTCTCTGGATCCCGTGTAATTTCTTCAGGTTTAAACTGTTCCTGTATTTGATCAGGATCTTTCCCCTCGGGTAATTCCGGAGGCAATTGTTTCAAATCAGGGGGTAATTCGAAGCTTTCTTTCTGCTCTTGTCCGGGTTCTTTACCTGGCGGGACAGGCTGGTTTCCAGGCTGTTTTGATTGGGGTGGTTGGGTAACTTTGCCTTTTTTGGCAATTCCGACCAGAGTGCTGAGCAGATCTTTATTTTTTAGAGTAAAACTGACAGATACATTTCTGTTAACATCCCCGTAAAATAGATAATCCTCTTCGGATGTATAAGATTGTTTCTTGTTCTCATCCTTATATGTAACTTTCGAACCGAGGCTAACAGTAAAAATCCTGGCAAAATAGGCGGGATCGTAATTAGCAGTAATATTCTGTGTTCTTCTTTTCTCCAGGCCGAGTGGAAGACCATAAACGGAACCACTGAGTAACAGGTCTCTCTGGGTAGTAAGTTTATAGGATGTTTTCAAGTCGGAGAAAATATCATACTTAACATCGGTATCAGTATCCAGGGTTTTAATATCTTTGACATTGCTTTGTGGCACCCAGTACGGAATGGAATCGGTGTAGGTGTCCCATCTCCATTTACGGGGATATTCAGCCTTATAGGTGAGGCTGTTACTGAAGCTGTTGGGAAAGAAATAGAACCGGAAATCGGACCAGAGTTTCAGATCGATATTTTCTTTGGGAATATCAAGTTTGTAAGTATGTTTCAAGGTGTAGGTCATGGTGGTATCGGTGTTGGTGGAGTTCAGGATCTCCTTTTTCTGAATGGAGGCATTAACAGTAGTATTTTTAACTGTATAGGCCAGGATCTTACTGGCAGGAGTCTTGTTCTGACTGAAATTGAGAGAAGCGCTCTGGGTAAGGGATTGATTTATTTCCCTTTCTTTCTCCTCCGGAGGCAGGTCTGCTCGGAGAATATCCGAATTTGCCTTGAACCGCGGTATACCGACCGATGAATTCCGGCTGAGCACTAGAGGCAGACTGAATCCCCAGTCAGCAGGAAAGAATTTATGTAGATTATACCTGTTGGTTATATTCAGATCTGTGCTCTGAGTATAGCTTTGAGTCTGGGTACGGGTGGCAGTAGAGCGGAAATTAGGAGTTTTCCAGTTAAAATTCACATCCAGAGTAGAGAAATCGGCAAAATTGGTGCGCAGATCGGTACGGGCGGCAAACCCGATATCTTCATAGGGATCAGCCACCCGGATATCATTGAAATATACTCTGCCGTTGAACACATCAACAGCCTGCATCCCAAGGCGGATCTCTTTAATATTGGATAAGGTGGGTTTACCCCGGAGGCTGATGGAAACAGATTTACCGTTAATGGAAATATGGTGCACCCCCGTTCCTGCAGCCAGAGATTTCAGGTAGGTCAGGTCGGAGAACACCAGCTCGATTTCTTCCCAGCCTTCCCGCAACATCTGCGCATAGACGGGCTGTACTGTCACAGGATACTTGATCTGATAATAATTCAGGGAATCTGCACCCATACGGATGATCAGGGAATCCTGAGCAATATCATAATCACTTTCAGCATAGACCCAGAATCTTATCCTGCTGTAACCTAACAGATCCAATCCTTTACCGGTACTGGAGGCATCTCTGAACTGCTGACGTACAAGGCCGTAATGATCGGCCCCCAGGTTCTGATAATCAATTATCAGCGATTGTTCCAGAGTGGCTTCATTATCCTTTTCAATAACTGTTCCCGGTGCTGGCGTATAATGAGGATTCTTCTGATTATCGATTATCCCGACGATCATGGATTCATAATCTGATTGAATGGGGATATCATTTTGATCTTTGATTGAGGTTTCTTCCCATTTATTACCGACAATATCAAATGACACGATTTTGATCCGGGTTTTCTCTTCCACTTCAAACCAGACTCTGGCGAAACTTATTTTTTCCAGATCGGGCTGACTGACTCCATTATCTGATACTATCTGGAAGTTATCCTGGCCAGCCAGCGGAATACGGAAAAGGCGCCAGCCATTGTATTCACTCGAGAAATACGAGCTTAAGGTATCGAACAGAGAGACGGAGTACTGGAAATAAACCTCTCTGGTGTTGAGATAGCCGTTACCGTCCAGATCTTCTGTATCAAGATAGCCATTGCCCTCGGTACCATTAATATCCGGGTACTCCACATCCCCGTCAATGTTGATATCTTCATTGCTGAAATCATCATTGGGATCATCTCCGGGGTTACCGGTTTTAATGCCGTCCAAGCCCAAATCTTCTCCGAAATCGAGGCTGCCGTCAGGATAGGTTCCTGCCAGTCCATCCTCTGAATTCAGGATACCCTCACCGCCGAAATCCGTGTAAAAATCTTCATTAACATCGCCGAGATTTATATGAATAATTACTGGTTTAGGACTGGTATTTGCAGGAAGGGAATCAACTTTCACCAGGAATTCAATATATTTCTTGCGGGAGAGATCAACCTGATCGCCAACATACTTCATGACTCCAGCCCAGTATTTATTATCAATACCAGGATTACCCAGGGGGGGTGGTTCAATTTTACAAGCCAGAACGGAAACTTTCTCATTCTCTTCTCTATCGGTAAGGGTTTCCGGATCATAGATTTCACGAGCTTCGATATTCTGAGGATTGTACCAGTTAATACCAGCACGACCGAAATCATTGGTAAAGGGTTTGCTTGCCTGCACCCAGGTACGGCGGACTACTCCCAGGGGATAAGTATCAAGAATGGATTCCATATCATCAATGTAAGCTTCTTTTTTATCGTCCTGTTCATCGCTACCATAGATGCGGGGCAGGCTCATGGCTACTTCGCCTGATATTTCCACTTTTGATTCCTCATCCGTCCTGATGAGAGGAATCAGATCAACCATGGTGGTCAGGAAAGGCACATCGAATCCGAAAGAACCGTCAATATCAGCCAGGATCAAACTACGGTTCTCGTTACCTATTTTGGGCCTGTCGTCGGCAACTTTTTCTGACTGATAGATAAAGGTTCCGCCCAGTTTCAGCTGATCGGTGATCTGCATATCGGCCCTGATACCCATCAGGGTTTTACTCTCAATGGCGAAAAGCGGTTTAAACTGATAACTGATATCGAGGTTGTTATCGGAGTCCTTTGCTTCAGGATCCAGCAAGGTAATGATGCCAAAATCATAATCTACGAGATAATGCACATTTTCTTTCAGCGTTCTGGTCTCGGCAATTGTAGTCAACTTGATAACCACGCTTCCGGGCAGTATATTCATCTGATTCAGAGTTATCTGCTCACGCCCGATTTTGCCTTTGACTCCGATCCAGTGTTTAAAATCATCATACGTAACAGTTTCACTTTCATAAATTTTGGGATCTCCCAGATAATCAAAAGGCCGCAGGAAAGGAAAGATCACCATACCCGACTGTAGATCGATGGAAGCATCTTCTCCGTTTATGATACCATCTCCATTCTGATCCAGGCGAAGATACTGGGTCAGAAGTATCCCGTCGTCATTGTAATAATTCTTGGTATTATCCGCCCCGTAAGTGAAGACATCGAGGCTGAATCCTTCACTCTTGATATTCTGCATATTAAGGCTGTAGATATTGCGCATTTCCAGGTTCCAGTAGGGACTTGAGACATCCTGGTTAGCAGCTTTCAGAATTTTGAATCTTCTTTCTTCGTAGTTTCCTACATCTTCACCATTACGGGTATAGATGACCCCGATGGTAAAATTCCGGTCGATATTGATCATGATCCTCAGGATACCGGTGTTATAATCCATTAAATATTCGGAGCCTTCCAGCATAAGTTTAAAATTATAATTACCAAATCCGTTGAGATCAGTACCCTCAACAGTCTGATCATTGTTGTAGGCATTGTTATCATCATAATAAAGCTGCAGGGAACCGATATCGGGTAGTAGTTGGGGTGATTTTATGATCCAGGCTCCCGAGGCATCTGTTTTAATGGCATTCCCGGCATAACCTGGATAATACCCCTCCCCCGCCAGGGAATCTGCCAGGGTATAGGTTTCATAAAGCGCATCCGGATCATCAATATAGAAATAGGTGCGACGGGCAAAATCCCTGCTGCGAATATTCACCGAATCCGCCTGAGTACTTCCCTTATACTTCTTAGTACTTTTTTTTGCCTCATCCTTGCCCAGTATGGTTGTCAGTTTCAGTTCACCGAATTCCATCCGGGATTTGATCCCGAAGAGTCCCTCGGAGGAAGCGGAATAACTTATGAATTTTGAACCAGTCAGAGACAAGGCGATGTTTCCACCTTCAATCGACTTGACCACTTCATCTTCGAATCCTTCATAACTTATGTTGATCTGATTTGGTTGTTTAAGAACATTATCTTCAGAAGTACTGCTATGTCTAACGTCGACATGGATCTTTTCACCTATGGTGCCACGCAGGCGCAGATTCAGATCCTGCCTCATTTCCAGATCGAAATTCTGATTACGGTCTGCTTCATCACCGGGGTTATCGGTAGTAGTACTGCTGCCAGCGAAGGTTAGTTTCTGACTACCATCCAGGCTTAACCGGCCCGCCTTGTTGCCCATGAATCTTTTTACTGCCTTGGGTAAAGCAATATTGGGCAGATCAATTACTATCTCAGGGATCAATCCTTCTCCAGCCTTTCGATCTTTCTGTTCCAGGATCTGCTGACTTTTTTCAAACAGCAGATTCCGGAAGCCCGTCAGGACCACAGCTTTCTTAAAATTTGACAGACTGGTATAGACTGAGGGAATCAAATCGGTACGTCCCTGGAAGCTAGCGGTAAATTTGAGGCGTTGACGTTCGTATTGTATTTCATGTATGGTTCTTACTTCCAGGCTGGGGAGCATGATCTTACTGCTGCCGGTAGCAAAGCTGTATTTCTGAATTTTAAAAAGATTTATCTTATTTTCCGTTAAGGGGTGGCAGCCTTTCAGATAATATCTTGGCTCATAACTGACTGCAGCGAGATGGCTGAGCCCGAATAACAATAGAACCAGAATAATCCTTAATCTCATCTATAACAAACTCAGACAGATCAGGTTCAGACCGTCGATGGTCAGGTCAGGTTCAATCACATCAATATGTCGGCAGAAACGATGTATCAACTTGGACAAACCACCGGTGGCAATAACTTTGATCTCTCCCAGGTGGTGGTATTCCTGCCTGATAGCTTCAATATATCCATCCAGGAAAAAAGAATGACCTCGAAGCAACCCGGCCAGCAGAGATGCTGCAGTAGAAGTTCCCAGCAGGGGCGGTTCCTGATCAAGATCAACTGGTTTGAGTTGTGCTGCTCTAAGATAGAGGTTTTCAGCAGATGTATTCAGGCCAGGTGCTATAACGGTGCCGTGAAAAAAACCATCAGCACCGATCAGCTGTACTGTGGAAGCAGTACCCAGGTCACAGATAATGCAGTTTGTCCCGTATTTTTCTCTGGCGGCATAGGCATTGACAATCAGATCCGCCCCGATGAAGCCCGGGTCTTTCACGGCAAAAGTAAGGCCCAGTTCGGTGTAGGCATTTACATTAACAAATGGCAGATGGTGGTATTTTTGAAAGATTTCGCTGAAAATGTTCGTCAGTTCCGGTACAACCGAAGAAAGGGCGACAGCCCTAAGCTGATCTAAAACAAGATCGAAGGAGGAACAAAAACTGATGATTCCCTGCAGATACCAGTCCAGATTCTGGTTTCTGTCCGTGGGTATCCTCTGTGTAGAGATTAACAGGCAGTCCTGGTACAATCCCATTACCACGTTGGTATTACCTACATCAAGAACCAAATTTATATTTCTCATATTATCATTCACTCCTGCCTGAACATAATAAGGGTCAATTGGGGTAAAGATAAAAATATTAAGTATAAGCCAAATAAATCTAAAAAATCACTGGAGGAAATCTGGAGTCCCCACTTTTTGTCAATAAAAGATTGTTCATCCTTGCCGGCTGGAAGGAATATCTCGAGATCTGAGTCTGTTCCGGATACTGACATGAGCCCGAAAAATCAGGCAGGTTTGATCTGAGTCAAGTAAAGATTAATAATTCGGGAAATAAAAAACAGGCTGTCTCCAGCCTGTTCAAATCGACAGATGAATCAGATTTTATTGAGAAATTGCTTCAACGGGGCAGGCATCGATACAGGCACCGCAATCGATACAGATATCGGCATCACATTGTGCCTTATCATCAACCATAGACAGAGCTTCAACCGGACAGGTGTCCACACAGGCACCACATCCGATGCATGCTTCCTTATTAATGTTAACAGCCATTTTCCCTCCCTGAAAATTCTTTCGGGGCACAAATTAGAAAGCCCCGATTTTATTTCAAGTTATTTTATGCGCTCGCCCAGAAAAAACTGGAAAGCATTATCAAAGGTTGCTTCCGCTACCTGGCGGGGTGTAATACCTTTCAGCTCAGAAATTCTGCTGATGGTATAAGGAAGATATTCCGGTGAATTTCTTTTCCCGCGAAAAGGACAGGGTGTGAGAAAGGGACAATCGGTTTCTATGAATAAACGGTTCAGCGGAAGATAGCGAACCACATCCTCCAGCATCTGATTGCGATAAGTTATGTTTCCCGTAATAGAGATAAACCAGTTTCTTTCGATGATCTGGCTGGCAAAACCGACATCCCCAGAGAAGCAGTGAAAGACAACTTTGGCCGGCTGATATTCATCCAGGATCTGGAGGCAGTCAGCATGAGCATCCCGGTCATGGATAATCAGGGGTAATCCTAGTTCAGAAGCCAGTCCTGCCTGATCGCGGAACACTTGTTTCTGCACTTCACGGGGTGAATGGTTACGATAATAGTCGAGCCCGGTTTCGCCAATGGCAACAACTTGGGGATGAAGGCTCAGTGATCTGATTAATTCAGGATTGTAGTGTTTTGCTTCATGGGGATGATAGGCAACAGCAGCGTAAATTTGCGGGTATGTATCCGCCAGTTTGATACTGGCTCTGGAAGTAGCCTCATCAATGCCGATATTGATAATGAACTCGACTCCGGCATTCAGGCTTTTTCTGATCACCTGTTCCCGGTCAGGATCGAATTCCGGGAAATCAAGATGGGCATGGGTTTCAAATATTTTCATTATCACCTCTGATTCAGCTTTGGTCGGGGAAAAGAATCATCATGATCAGGTCCAACCTGTAATCCAGATCAAGATGAAACCAGATCTCAGCGTGATCTTTCAGGTTGCTCTGTTTATCGCGGGCGATCAGAATTCCGCGGAATTCGATGAAATTATTCATTTTGCGGAAATCCTGCAGGGAAAAGAAGATCTCCCGGGTTCTCCAGAAAGAATTAAGCAGCAGTAAAAGATCGGCATAAGAATCGAATTCATATTTCTGCCTCTGCTCAGTATACAGGATCAGGGTGGAAGGGACATTATCATGCACAAGCAGGAAGTTAAGCAGCTTGGTACCCAGCGCCCGGTGAAAATAGAGCAATTGAGGAAGATAAGGGCTGATACCGGCAATCTCATCACTGGTCAAACCGTCCAGATCTATCTCTTCGCCGCTGGGCAACCGGAAAACATTATTATCCAATCGGTATTCCAGGCCCGGTTTGATGTTAAGCCCATCACTCTCATCTTCAACAATGATAACCATATCCCGCCATAATTCCTGCTGCCAGGGATCGGCCTGCAGTGTATAGGTATTCAGGCTTTTCTCAATATAATGATCCGGAAATTCTCTGCGAATAAAGCTGTCAGGATCCGGGACTTTATTGTGGAGAAGTTCACGGGTTGGTGGATTTTGCCAATTAGATTCGAGGAATTTACTCAGGCTGGAAATATAAATAGTTGGAGTAATCTGCTCAGAGAAAGCCTGTTTCGAAAATTCAATCCGTCTGGCTGCTTCCAAAGAGGAGAGTGCTGTATAATCAATATTGCCTTCATTGAATTCGAGTTGGATTTTTTTTTCACCGATGCCGATGATAACTGCAGGCCAGGGTATCTCGAGGATTTCCACAAGCTCAAAATTTTCTGGTTCCAACCGTTTATCGGACCATTCCAGCCAGAGCAAATCTTCATTCCCTGTCCCGTATCGTACTGTGATCCCAGCCGATCTGATCAGGTCATAAAAGAAACAGCTGTCTGCTGTATTGATCCGGTAGAGGATTGTCTCCAGATCTTTCAACAGCTCTGGCGGCAGCTGATCGGCAAGGCGGGATAGGTTTTCGCGTTGATTATTGATTCTATAATTCACCCAGTCATGTTCAGCCAAAACATTCAATCCGGTGTCGTTACTGAAGCTTAATCTGATCCGATCTGGACTGAAGGCAGCCGGAGCTTCCGGGGAGAAATCTGCTTTTTCCAGCCAGGATCTGAATAGCAGAAACTGGTAAGGTGAGTTAAAATCCTGGGGGCTGGGATTGAATCCCTGCAATAAAACCGCTTCCCAGGCAAGTATAGCTATAACAAAATAAATTTTCATTTTCATTGACACTACAATTCACCATGCTTTTTATGAACGAGTAAATTTGATATTGTGAAGCGGTCAACCTGAAAAATCGAGGAGTAAATAATGATGAAAGCTGAGAAAAGCAAGGCTCGTATCAAGGAATTTTTTGATCTCACCGGCTCCGATTTGAACCTGAGAAAATATCATATACCGGTTCTGGTATATGAAGTTGTTGATGACAAAGTCAGATACTCCCTCTGGGAAGAAGACATCCTGAGCCGTTTCGGATTAGCCAATGTTGATGGCTGGGATGCAACTGAAGATGTTATATTCTGTCCTGACTGGATGCGGGAAGATATAGACGAAGATGAAGATGAAGATAATCTGGATCTGGATGACGATCTGGATCTGGATGATGATCTTGATTTTGATGATGATGAAGAAGATGATGATTAACAGGCTTTTTACGACGATATTAAAGGCTGATGTTTGAAATCAGCCTTTTTTTCTGGTAGTCTTTGACAAATTGAGAAATAATTTTCGTATCATATTGGAACTGGTTATAAACCATCCGCACGGGCCTGAGCTCTTTTAGCCATTTCCA
>JAFGEH010000134.1 GCA_016931665.1 Candidatus Cloacimonadota bacterium
TAACCCCCTCAACTCTTGAACCCATGAACTCCTCAACTCTTGAACCAATTTACTTCATATCCTGGAACGGCAGGGATGCTGCTGACCGGAAAATGCCTTCGGGAATATATCTCTACAGAATTGCAGGAAAAAGCGGAAGTTCGGAAATGCGTAAAATGCTGCTTCTAAAATAAAAAACAAGCAGCGTAGAATCTGCTTTACTGCTGATCCTAAATAGTTCTGATTTCCTTTGACTGAAAAGTACTGACATTTTTGTTGGGTCACATTAAATAAATCAAGGAGGAGAAGATGATGAGATTTGCCAACATGATTATCCTGGCCTGTCTGCTCTCCCTGGCCGGACTGGCCCTGGAAGCGGACGATGTTACCGAAGCCATTAACGAGGGCATGAAATATTACCAGCAGGGTGAGTACAGCCAGGCTATAGAGAGTTTAAGTTATGCCAATCAGCTGATCAAACAGAAGAAGGGTGGACAGCTGGAAGCTTTTCTGCCTCAGCCTCTGCCCGGCTGGGAAGCCGATGATGCGGTTTCTTCCGCTGCCGGGGAAGCCCTGTTCGGAGGGGGAGTAGTAGTGGAAAGAAATTACTACAAAGACGACGCCAGCGTTCATATCCAGATCGTTACCGATTCCCCGTTACTGACTTCGGTGATGATGATGATGTCCAATCCCATGTTCGCCACTTCCGATGGCGGAAAGATGGAAAAGATCGGCGGACAGAAAGCGCTGGTCAAATATACTGAATCTGACCGTAGCGGCGAGGTTCAGGTGGTCGTCAATAACCGTTATCTGGTAACGGTCGACGGTTATTCCGTCAGCCTGGATAACCTGCGTAATTACACCGCTGCCATCAATTTCGACGGGATCATGAAGCTGCAATAAATTACTGATTTGAGCTGCTCAGATATCATAATTCTGTAATTTAAGGGTGGTGGAGAATTTTTCCATCACCCCTCTTTTTTTACCGTGCTCACAGAAGATTATTTTAATTTACACAGGGTCCTGGTGAGAGAAACCTGAATTGATAGTGTTCCAATTCAATCATTGACAAATATCTTGATTTCAATTAAGAAAATTACCTGATAATCCGATACTATGGTATCTCAGTTTGTGAAATACAGACATTCTCTAATTTAAGATCGGATCAGAAAGCTTCATTGAGATTCAGCTGAAAATAATTCAGGAGGAAATGTAATGGATTTCAGAGTTGATCGCAGATCGAATCGGATAATTGTCTTCTGTACCGGGCTGCTCAATGCTGAGAACGCACCGGAAATCGAAAAGCAGATTACACCTTTGTTGGATGATCAGAGCTTGCCAGTCATTCTGGATTTCAGTGGAATTACTTATATTTCCAGCGCAGGTATCCGTATCCTGATTTACCTTTTTAAAAAAGCTCTCAAAATGAACCGGGATAACAATAATCCTGCAATCAGTAATATCCGTCTGGTGAATTTGCAACCTAACGTTAAAAGAGTGCTGGATCTGGTTGAACTCGAGAAGGCTTTTACAGAAGGTATGATAACTGATGCAAAGGCTGAGTCGGGTTCCAAGATATCGAAAAGCTATCAGGAACTGCTCCCGCGAGTCCGGGAGGCTTTTCCTGCACCGGTATCAGATCCGGAAAGAGATGTTTCTTTTATACAATCCATTGCGAAAGGCCTGAATTGCATCGACAGTATGAAGACGGAAAAACCCTATCTGGGTGAACGGGTTGTGCTGGATTATAACAAGGCCAGGACCAGAAAGCTATCCGAAGAAATGAGTACAGTAGAAGAATCCATTGCTGCTGTGGCAGATTATATGCAGGGAATTGTGATCTGGGGTCATCCCTGGCTTCATGAAAATGTTATACCTCCCACTACGATACCATCCATCGTTGGTCAACTTTTCAGTTCCATCTATAACCCGAATATCATCTGGGATGAATACAGTCACAAAGTAAGTCAGGCGGAAGTCGAAGTTGCCGGCATGAGTGCCTCGCTGATCGGCTATGATCAGGAAAAAAGCGCTGGAGTATTCACCTTCGGGGGAACCGGGACAGTACTCTACGGCGTGAAGATAGGATTGGAAAAATCCCTGCCCGGTACTTTTAAGCACGGCCTCAGGGAGGAACCGGTGATCATCTCTTCTGCAGCAGGCCATTACGCCAAAGTGAGTGTTTCTGGTTGGCTGGGAATAGGCACCGATAACATCGTTACCGTTCCAACCGATAGTGACAATTCCATGGATCTCAGCTCGCTGGAATCAATCCTGCGCAATCTGCTTAATCAGGGCAGAAAGATTGCCTGTATCATTGCCACCATGGGTACAACTGATTCCTTCGGCATTGATAATCTGGAATATATATCGGGTTTACGAGACAAACTGGCAGAAGAATACGGTTTGCCCTATAAACCGCATATCCATGCTGACGCCGTCATCGGCTGGGCCTGGGCAGTATTCAATGATTATGATTTTGAGACTAATCCCCTGCAATTTTCCAATCGTACCCTGAGGTCGCTGTGGGATACTGTCGTGAACATCCGCACTCTGCATCTGGCTGATTCTATCGGACTGGATTTCCATAAAACCGGGTATGGACCCTATGTTTCCAGCCTGTTCATCTGTAAAAACAAGCAGGATCTTAATCTGATTACCAGAAATCTGAGTGAAATGCCCTATATGTTCCAGTTCGGGAATTATCATCCGGGTGTCTTTACCCTGGAAACGTCTCGTTCCGGCGGGGCTGTGCTCTCTGCTCTGGCTAATTTTATCTTATTGGGCAAAGAAGGTTACAGAACAATTCTCGGTCATATCGTGTCGATGGCAGAATATCTGCGCTCGAAACTGGAAGAAACTCCCTGTGCCTGTCTCCTGAATACCTATAATTACGGCCCGGTTACCTTATTCCGGCTCTATCCCGGGGAGCTGGATGCAAATCAGGCTTACCACCAAGAAATCCGGGATCCGGATCTGGCCGATCAACTGGAAGCCAACAACAACTATAACCGCAAGATTTTCAATGAACTGCACAAACAGATGGAGGAAGGTCAAGGCCTGGCTCTTTCCATCACTGAATGCTACCGTAATACAGATTATGGTAAACCGGTTCTGGCCATAAAATCTTTTGTTATGTCCCCTTTTGTGGATGAAAATGCCATGGACCATCTGATGGATTGTATCAAACTGGCAAGGAAAGAAGTATAGATCCCTATCTGCGATTTCATTGTTTTTTCCTCCCTAACGGAATAATCAATAAAGACAGATTTTTTTATTGTCCTTTTTTTAAAATAAAACACATTTGACCCGAAGAAACAAGGAGGGTGTATGCAGGTAAAAATAGTGATAATTTTTTTGTTTTTTCTTCTTTTATCCTTTTCTGAAGCTATCAATACCAGCCATTACCTGCCTTTCGGCCAGTCCTGGGCAGCGGATCAGCTGCTGCCTCTGCCACTGGGCCTGGGGGCCACTTATTACATGCATGACCAGATATACCGGCTGGATCGACTCCACCTGAATCTGGACTGGTTCACGGACGACATGACCGAGGGTCTCTCCGTTGACAACCAGACCAAAGAGATGAACCTGAAATTCGATATCTGGGTGCTGCCCTTCGCCAATGTTTTCGGCCTCATCGGCTCGGTGAAGGGAGAAACGAAGGTTGATCTGAGTGATATCCCGGCTATCGATCTTAATAATATCAACATCAAATACGATGGCATGGTTTACGGGGGAGGTCTCACTCTGGTCTATGGCTTGAAGAATCTATTCACTACTGCCACAATAACTGCAACCAGTACCCGGCTGAATGATTCCACTTCCGATATGAAATCCTGGGTCTTCACCCCCAAGGCGGGGATTAATGTGCCAGGTCCTTTTTTCCTGAACGGTACTGCTCTCTGGGTAGGAGGTATGTACCAGGAAACCGAGGAAATGCATCAGGGCCATATTTATATCGAACAAATCCAGGGTAATGAAGAAGTGGAATACGAAGTCACCCTGGGAGAGAACCAGCCCTGGAACTATCTGGCCGGACTCTGCGCCAATCTTACCCGCCGCTGGCAGCTGGAGCTGGAAGCAGGTTTCGGTGAACGTCAGCATGCCATAGCTTCCCTGGTTTTTCGCTTTTGACCTGATCGCCCAATTGTTATCGGGAGATTACATGTTCATATCACAGCTGGCGGCTTCTTCTTATTTGGGAAACGCCATCGGTGAGTCTGATGAAATTGGGCTTGACGGACTTACTAATAATACATTTAAGAAACAATCAAAATAAATCAGAGGAGTAGATATGCCCCGTAAACCCGCCAACCTGATCTATGATGTTAATGATAAACCTCCGATGTTGATTGCTTTCACGCTGGGCCTGCAGCATTTGTTCATAGTATTTATCAGTTTTATTTTTGCTGTGATCCTGGTACAGAGTCTGGGGGACACTGTGGCTCGGGAAGTCAAAGAATCATTTCTCAGTATGACTATGCTGGCGGGTGGGATCGTCACTATCCTGCAGGCCAACCGCAAGATCGGATCGGGTTATCTTTGCCATTCCGTTTGTGGCCCTTCTTATATGTCCGCTTCCATGCTGGCTGTCCAGGCGGGAGGGCTGCCGTTATTATTCGGGATGACCGGTTTTGTGGGTGTTGTGGAAGTTTTTTTCTCCCGGGTGATGCATAAACTCAGAGCACTTTTTCCGGCCGAAGTAACCGGTACTGTTGTTGCGTTTGTCGGCCTGGTGATTATACCTGTAGCCATGGAAAATGCTCTGGGAATCAGCGGCAATGATCGGATCAGCGAATGGCGGGAAATATTCGTGAGTCTCTCGACCCTCATTGTGATGATAGGGTTGAATGTTTACTCCAAGGGTAAATTGAAACTCTTCTGTACAATCATTGGAATGGTTTTTGGTTATCTTCTTTCTTTATTAATGGGAATTATGCCGGAAGAATCTATTAAAAGTTTCAGGGAAGCATCCATTATCTCTTTCCCCACCCTGATGCATGTCAGCTGGAGTTTCAGCGCCAGACTGGCTATCCCCTTTGTTATCGCCACTTTGTGCTCTACCCTGAAAACAATTGGTGATCTTTCCACCTGTCAGAAAATCAATGATGCCGATTGGAAAAGGCCGGATATGAAATCTGTTTCCAGGGGAATTTTTGTGGATGGTCTGGGTGGTATCCTTCCCGGTTTGTTGGGAGCTTTCGGTCAATCCACCTCCTCCACCAATGTCGGGCTTTCCATTGCTACGGGTGCCACCAGCCGGAGAATTGCCTATTTCACCGGAGGGATTATTATCTGTCTGGCCTTCCTGCCCAAACTGGCAGAAGTCTTTCTGATCATGCCCCGACCGGTTATGGGAGCTACTCTGATCTTTGCCGTGAGCTTCATGATTATAGCCGGGTTTCAGATTATTATGTCCCGTATGCTGGATGCCCGAAAAATATTCGTCGTGGGTATATCTCTGATCATCGGTCTCAGTGCTGATGTCCTTCCCCATGTATATGACAACATGCATCCCTGGCTGCAGCCAATCTTCAGTTCATCCCTGTCCCTGGGCGCTGTCACTGTTGTCCTGTTGAACTTCCTGCTGCGGATCGGAATTGCTAAAACCAGAACCCTGACCCTGCATAAATCCGCTAATTATAATGAAATAATCTACAATTTCATGGATACAGCCGGAAGTAACTGGGGCGCCAGACCCGAAGTGATCTATAAAGTCCGGGCAGCCATGATTGAATTCATGGACGGCAGTTCGTACTTGGATCTGACCAGCGACGAAATTAAAATGGAGTTGAATTTCGATGAACTCAATCTGACCCTGAAAATCATCTATCAGGGACAGGGAATGAAATTCCCTTCGGTCAAACCAAGTAAAGAAGAAATCCTGACCCGGGATGATGCCATCCGCGATCTTTCCGGTTATCTGATCCGCCATTATGCCGATAAGGTCAGAAGTGAAAGTGAAGGGGATTATTACCAGATTTCTTTGAATTTCGAACACTAAAGATGAAAATTTCCTTCCGGATTAAAATAATTCTACTGTGTGTGTCCCTACTGATAATTCTTTCTGTTATCTTTATGTTCATGACCCAGTTGCAGGTGAAACATGTGATGCTGGGCACAACCAGGAATTCAGCCCGGGATATCCTGCATCTGGTCAAACTGGATGTGGAAAACCAGTACCACAGTCTACAGTATCACCGGGAATACGCCCTCTCCCGCTATAAAATACAGCTGCTCAACGTGATGAGCCTGGCACTCAGCCATCTCGATA
>JAFGEH010000135.1 GCA_016931665.1 Candidatus Cloacimonadota bacterium
ATATTTCGATGAAATTGGTAACTTAGGTCTTAATTTTACCTATATGACCTATGGTGAGCAGACAAAAACCGATGACGATGGTAATGAACTCGGAACCTTTAAAAGTTATGATCTGGCCGTTGCCTCCACCTACGGTTATCAGGCAACCAGCAAACTGGGTTTAGGACTTACCTTTAAATTCATTCTGAGTGATCTCGCACCGGAAGGAACCGGAGAGTCTGAGCAGAATATCAAGGGTCAGGGAATGAGTTATGCCTTTGACCTGGGTCTGAAACATAAAGGCACAGATTTCGGTCAGATCCTGGTATCGCCTTATAATGGAGCTCTGGCCTTATACAACGGGCTGGCCAGTCTTACCGGCATGAAAAAAGCCGTTTATTCCAACTACAGTATCCCGGTAGATAAGCTGGATTTCGGACTGAACTTCCAAAATATCGGCCCGAATATTACCTACATCAATGAATCACAGTCCGACCCTTTACCTATGAACTTCCGTATGGGATGGTCCTATCGCTTTATTGAAACCAAATATCATAGATTTGCAGCTAATTTTGACTGGAGTAAAGTTTTAGCTAATGATGATCCCGTACTCAAAAGGATTTTTACAGCCTGGACTGATGATTTTAACAAGCGGATTGACGAAAATGGTAGCAAAATTGATGATTTTTCTTCACTCAATAATTTCATTAATTCAATTGAGATCAGGGAAATAATATTCAACTGGGGTGCGGAGTATGTTTATCTGGATCTCCTGTCCATCCGAACAGGTTATATTCTTGACCGGGAAGGAGATATCAAGGGCCTATCTTTCGGGGCAGGTATTCATTATAATTTCAAAGACTATCTTCTAAATGTTGATTATGCCTTTCAACCCGCCGGGGGCTTGCAGGATTATAACCAAACCCTGTCTATCAAATTAGAATTCTAAGTATTGATGAAAAAATTCTTTCTTGCTCTCCTGATATTCTCAGGATTGTTGCTTCCGGGTATCATTCATGCGAAAAAACTCATCGGTTTCAAAAATCAGCAGAAACATCAACAAATACACCGTGTTCACCCAATACAATCAGAATTCAATAAACCAAGGATTCATCAGAAACGCAGCGAAATAGGCAACAGATTGTTAGTATTATTGATTGAATTCAATGATGAAGAATTGATTGCAGATAACCCGCAAACCACCGGCAATGGCAAATTCATGCAGGATCCCACCGATTATGAGATAATTCTGGGCAGCCCACCCCATGACTATGAATTCTTTGAGTTGCATCTGGAAGCCCTGAAACACTATTATAACGCTGCCAGCTATTATCACAGTGATGTTTTTTCCGAATACGGATTTGATCTGGATTATGATGTCTATCCACTTCCCGGACTTGAGGGAGAATTTCTGGCCTACACTCTGCCTAATTCCATGGCCTATTATAACCCTCCCGGAGTAGATTATGCCACTATGGTCTCCAGATTTGAAGAATATTTTCAGGACTGTTTCATTTCCGCGGATCAGGATGATGACATAAATTTCAGTCTATATGATCATTTCATGCTTATTCACGCCGGTTCGGACTGGCAGCATGATGTTGCCGGAGACACACCTTCCGATATGCCTTCCTTCTTTATCAATATTGGGGAAGGTAAAGAAGTGTATGTTGATGATGGTATAAAAATCGATCATGCTTGTAATGTCCCAGAGACTATTTCTCAGGATTTTCAATATTATACCGATAACGGTTTGACAACGGTTGATGGCTATGGCCTGATAAATGCAGTGATGGCTCATGAATTCGGCCATTCTCTTGGTTTTGTTGACTTGTATAACACCTTCAATTTCTATCCTGCTGTTGGATATTTTGATATCATGGACAGCGGTGGATTAGGCAGATTATCTTTCCCTGTTAATGATCAGGGAGAAATCGATTATGATGATTATAACTATATTTTTGATCTGGAAGGATGCCTTCCCATTTTACCTGGAGCCTGGTCGCGCCTTATTCCCTGGGAAAATGATTTCCAGCAGAGAGGTATAATAAAAGATTATACTGAAATTGAATTCGATGCAAAAATTCACCTTAATCCCGCTGGTTCTAAACCCCATAATTTTCCGGATAATGCTTACATAGTTAAATTAAGGCTCAATGACCATGAATACCTGCTGATCGAAAATCGTCAGGTAGATCCGGATGGAGATGGTGGAACTGCTGTACAAAGCTCTGCGGACCAGAGAGTCATCCTTTATCCAACTCCTATATCCGACAATAATCCGGATTCCATATCCTATGAATATGATTATCTGCTCCCGGGATGGTTTACACCCCAAGGCGAAGCCCTGGGCGGGGGTCTATTGATCTGGCATATCGATGAGAATATTCTGGCGGAAAATGATAATTTTGCCAATAATACTGTGAATCAGAGTCGAAACAGAAGAGCGGTAAAAATTATTGAGGCTGATAATATAGACGATATAGGCAACCCTTATACTCCTTCCTGGTCCTGGAGAGGAACAGAATATGATCCTTTTTATAAATTCGCCCCACTTCTGAACGATCTGGGATATTTCCTCGGCTGGGACATTCAATATTCCGGATCGGGGGAAGTTGCCACCCATAATGATTCACTCGCTTCCACCACCCTGCCGCCTTTACAGACCAATGACGGCAATCCATCCTTCTTTACAGTTTATCAGATCAGCAGCTATTCTGTTCAACCTGACCTTCCAAGAATAATGAGCTTTAAAATCGGCTCTTCTTTCTTTACCGAGACTGATATTATAACCACCTGGGATACTGGTAAAACCATCAGTCTTTTAGGTAATTCCTATACTTTCCCGACCGTCTTATCCCTCTCCAATAACGGTGTGGATTTTTATAATCTTATCGGAAATGAATGGTTTGAGAATTCCTTTGGGCAGAATCTAATTGAAGATTTTAATCCTGTCTTTCCGATAATTACTCTGGACTATCTTGCGGATACACAGTCCGAGATAGATGAATACCTTATAGTCGAAGACTCGAGCCTGAATTTTATAACACCGGTTAACGAACCTGCGGCATCAGTCATTACAATCAATTTCCCCTCTTCTTTGACTGATGCACCAGTTTTTATCCCCGAATTGGCATTACTGGTCGTTACCACCGAGGATAAACTCTATCTGAACGGAGATTCCCTGGACATTCCAGACGCGAAAATCAGCTTCAACGGTTCAGAGATAATGGCCTTCACAGGTAACCGCTGTTACTATATCAATCCCTCCAATACTGATGATATCTGGCAGATTCCCATTCCTCATATAGATCGTCGCTACGATCCGGTCTGCTTTCTGGATTCCCTGAACTCATTCAATAACATGGTTTATTTTTTCACGGATACGCAGGAGATTTGGAGAATTCATAATTATCAGACTGACTTGATTTTCCGGCTTTACCCTTACACCGATAACCTTCCAACACAGCTTGCTCTGGGTAATTTCATAGATCAAGACATGATCCATCTGACTTTTGCTGCGGGTGACCGGGTTTTCGCCATCAGCCCTGATGGGTCACTGGCCAGACATTTTCCGGCCTTCCTGGAAGGAAGGGAGTGCCTCGCTTTTAGCTATCCTAAAATCCTTCGCATGAATGAGGATTCTGTAATACTTATTGAAGAAGATCAAGGCTACTGGGCTGTCGACCAGAACGCAAATCCCCGCCCTGAATATTCTTTTTTCTGGAATAAAACAGGATCTCCTGATACTTTTTTCTGGGATGAACACGAACAGAAATTAAGATTCGTCTATCTGGATGGAGGCAACAGTCTTCTGGCTTCCAGCCTGCCGGGTTTTGAGCAGGATCCAGTGATATGGAGTGGCTTTCGGAATAATGATTATACCTGCTATCAGGGTGCGATTCCGGCAGAGATAATTCCCCAGGAAGATTTACAGGCTTTCGCCTATCCGAATCCAGCTGCCGGAGGAGAAGTAAGGATCAGAGTAGAAAATGCTGTGACTTCTATTAAATTAAAGATCTTTGATATTGCTGGGAATTTAATTTTTCAAACTGAGAAGGCCAGGGAAGAACAACTATACCAGGACCTGACCTGGGATACCAGAAAAATCGCCTCAGGCATCTATTTCGGGCTGGTATATTCCGGGTCCAGTCAGGTAAGAGTTCCCATCGCTGTAAAAAATTGAAGGTGTTTTTATGAAAATTACTTTAATGCTGCTAATTGGGTTCGTGCTTATTTTCAGTTCTTTGATAGCTCAGGACCTGAACGATGACATCCTTAATTTAACCTATGAAAAGAAATCTCCTCAAAAGGCAGCAATTCTTTCAGCGCTCCTCCCCGGAGCAGGTCAATTCTATATAAGCCCCGGGAATATAACCGCCTATCTTTTCCCTCTAATTGAGGTAGGACTATTATATGGCATGTTTCATTACAATTCTCAAGGACAGGATCAGGAAAAAGCTTATGAATTTTACGCTACCGGTGAAATAATCGGATTTGAAAATAATGACCCAGTCAATGGAGAACCCATCTTCCGATACGACCGTGATAAATTCTGCTTTGCCCGGGACGATCTGATATTATCAGCCCAAAATCATTTCTATGATAATCATTTCAACCTCGATGATACTAATACCCAGCATTTTTATGAAGACATCGGCAAATATAATAAATATATTTTCGGTTGGGCTGACTGGTTCGAGATCTACTCTACCGATGCCAGCGGTAACTGGATTGGTCCGGACTGGAGATTCATTGATGACGGTCAGGGCAACAAATGGGTGGGAAACAACCCTGCTAATCCTGGCTCAGATTATTACCTTGGTAACGAAGAATTATATGATGCCGCCTTGGGTAGATACAGTACAATGAGAGCAGACTATATCAAAATGAGGCAGAAAGCTGAAGATATGTATGACAAATCCCATTACTTCAGTTTCGGGCTGGTATTTAATCATCTTACAGCTGCACTTGATGCTGTTCGAGTAACCAGAAAGCACAATGCTGCATATTTTTCCTCGCAGGATTTAAGAATAAATTTTGGCCCTGTTTACATTAATAACGAGATCTGCCCTGCTCTTTTGATTACCCGGAGATTCTGAAAATGAAATCAAAACTGATCATTACCCTGATATTGATAACAACTACTCTACTGGCAGCGAATGAAGATCATTCCATCAGAAAATCCATGTTCTTTTCCCTGCTTACACCCGGCCTGGGCCAGATTTATAACCGGGATTATACCAAAGCTGGCATTTTTCTGACCACAGAACTGATCGTAATAGCTTCCTATTTCAGGCTTAATGCTGAAACCGGCTGGGCTATAAATTCCTACCAGCAATTTGCCTGGAATAAAGCATTTATCCCAATAAACAGCTCTGATGAATATTATCAATTAGTTCAGGACTTTATTAGCAGTGAAGACTATAATGCCGGTGTTATCAATTTTGCCCGAAATGTTTTCCTCAGTGCCAATTCTCCTTATTATAACCCCGAACAATATTACCAGTATCTGGAGGATTATCTTATTCCCCCTGATCTTGCCTGGGATTGGCAGTTGGAAAAGAACTGGTTGCAATACAGAGAATTGCGCAGAAATAAGCAGGATCTGGAAATATATAAGAATTTTGCCTTTGCTGCTGCCATTTTGAATAGAATCGTTAGTGTGGTAGATGCTGCCATCAGTGCTCGAAAAATAAAAAAAACGCACCTGTTGAGTAACTTGAATTTCCAGCCCGACTGGCAGAAGAAGGGGGTGAGAATATTTTATGAATATAAATTTTAAAGTGCTTTCTATAATTCTGCTTCTTTCCCTCTTTTCTCCCGTTGTAGCCAGTTCATCCCCTACTCCGCCTTCTCTGCTCTTGAGATCAGCACTTGTACCGGGCTGGGGAGAACTTGCACAGGGTGATCAGTCCGGATATGCCTTGCTTGCTATGGAAATACTGCTCTGGGGA
>JAFGEH010000136.1 GCA_016931665.1 Candidatus Cloacimonadota bacterium
AAAAACCATTAAGAAAATCAAGTATCTCATACCGTCTCCATCAAATCCTGACAGGCTTTAACCAGTATTAGCCCTTTCATGTCAATAAATAAATTAGCCCTTGCCATCTGGATCGGAATCTGGTAAACAAGAGAATCATTTTCTGTCTGAGCTGAAGGTCCCGGCTGGACTTTATTGGCTCTTTGACCAAAAAACTTGACCTGAATTTGGAAAAGTAAGGATTTGTAACGATATTTTATTTGGAGGAAGGAAGTTATGCTGACGATTCTGGGTGCGCTGATTACATTTGGTATCCTGATCCTGGTCCATGAATTCGGCCATTTCCTGGCAGCCCGGAAATTTGGGGTCGAGATTGAAAAATTCTCGATCGGATTCGGTCCCAAGCTTATCTCATTCAAACACAACAATACTGAATTCAGATTATCTGCACTGCCTCTGGGCGGATATGTGAAGATGCGCGGCGAAAATCCCGATGAAAACGTGTATGATGAAGCAT
Organism: Candidatus Cloacimonadota bacterium; assembly: GCA_016931665.1. Classification (GTDB taxonomy): domain Bacteria; phylum Cloacimonadota; class Cloacimonadia; order Cloacimonadales; family TCS61; genus JAFGEH01. The sequence goes on from JAFGEH010000136.1 coordinate 497, forward strand.
CCTACCGGTCCAAATCATGGTGGCAGAGAGCTGTTATCTCTTTTGCAGGCCCTTTCTCCAATCTGCTGTTTGCCCTGATGGTAATGATACTGTCTTTCGCCGTGGGACGCCAATATACAGATAGCCTTCCCATCATCGGCAGAATAAATAATCAATACCTGTCTGATTTAGCACCCGAGGATATCATTATCCGCCTGAATGATCAGGAAATCAGTTACTGGAGTCAGCTGTACCAGTCAACCAGAACAGAAGAGCCTAATCTGCTGGTTGTTCAGCGACATGATCAGGTATTGAATTTTGATCTGCCTCCTTTATCTCCGGAAATCTGGATGACTGAAGTTTTACCGCGTATCCCGGCCATTATAGGAGATGTATCAGTCGGAATGCCAGCTTATAATGCCGGATTGAAAACAGGAGATGAAATTCTTTCTGTAAACGGACAGGAAGTGGCAGACTGGTATCAGATGAGGGAACTTATAGCCCGGGAAGGTCAATCTGAAGTGGTATTAAGGATTAAGAGGGGAGAGCAGATCTTCGAAAAGGTGCTGCCACTGGAAGATAATGTATTGGGGGATAATAAGATCATTGGGATATCCCAGTATCAGACTCTGATTGTTAAAGAGAAATATTCCCTGCTGGAGTCGCTGCAATACGGGACACTCAGCACCGTAAGCTTTGTGGCTTTGAACTATTATGCCTTTTACAAACTTTTAACTAAGCCATCTGCCCTCACCAGTAACCTGGGTGGACCGGTTATGTTGCTGTCTGTGTCTAAACAAACCTTGGAAAAGGGATTGGATACAATCCTTACTTTTATTGCAGCTCTCAGCCTGATCCTGATGATAATGAATCTATTGCCGATACCAATTCTGGACGGAGGTAATATATTTTTCTGCTTTCTGGAAGGAATTTCCGGAAAAGCGCTGCCACAAAAATTGCAAACCGTGCTCCAGAATATTGGTTTTCTTCTTATCATATCTCTGATGATATTTGCCTTTGCTAATGATTTCAGCCGCATATTCAAACGGAATAGTTCACTTTACGAACAACAGGTTGATCGGGAGTAAATTTTCATGAGTTTCAGTTTCCAATTGACCGGTCAGGACGAAAGAGCGAGGGCAGGAGTTATCCATACTTCCCATGGAGAGATCTTGACACCTGTTTTTATGCCGGTTGGAACCAGGGCTACCGTGAAAACCCTTGCTCCCTCTGACTTGGAACAAATTGGAGCTGGTATTATCCTGGCTAATACCTACCATCTCTATCTGAGGCCGGGTGCTGATATTGTCCACCGGGCCGGGGGATTGCACGGTTTCATGAACTGGTCCCACCCTATCCTGACAGATAGCGGTGGATTCCAGGTTATGAGTCTGCAAGGTTTACGCAAGATTACACCGGAAGGGGTAAGATTTCAATCTCATATAGATGGCAGTTACCATTTCTTTACCCCAGAAAATGTGATTGCAGTCCAGAATCTGCTGGGGGCCGATATCATCATGTCCTTTGATGAATGTACACCTTATCCTGCTACCAGAGATTATGCAGCAGCCTCCCTCCGGCTTACTCTGAACTGGGCCCGGAAAGGCCAGGAAGCGCATCAACGCAGGGCAGATCAAGCTTTGTTTGGCATTGTACAGGGCGGAATTTATGAAGATCTGAGGGAAGAAAGTGCAAAAAGCCTGATGGAAATGGATTTTCCGGGCTACGCTGTTGGTGGTCTGGCCGTAGGCGAACCCAAAACCGATCTGCTACGGATAACAGCAGCACTGGATCAGATATTACCAACTGATAAACCTCGATACCTGATGGGAGTGGGATTTCCCGGCGATCTCGTTGATAATATCGAACGGGGAATTGATATGTTCGATTGCGTGATGCCTACCAGAAATGCCCGTAAGGGATCGGTATTTACCTGGAAAGGTAAAATCATTATCAAGGCAGCCCAGTTCAAGGAAGATTTCTCTCCCCTGGATGCAGATTGTGATTGCTATACCTGCCGTAATTTCTCACGAGCCTATCTGCGTCATCTGTTCAGTGTGGATGAAATCCTGGGATTACGCCTGGCTTCATTACACAGCCTGTATTTTTATCTTGAACTGATGAGGGAAGCCAGGGAAGCAATTCTCCAGAAACGGTTTTCAGATTTCAAAATGAATCGCTGCCGTCATCTCGACCATACCATAGGAAGTGAAGAATGAAGAAAATACTCGTATTATCGTTTGTCATTCTGCTGATACTTTCTGTTAATCTGCTGGCAGAAAATCCCAAGAAACCGCTGAAATCAGCGGCCTTGTCTCTCATCATACCCGGCGGTGGCCAGTTCTACAATGAGTCCTATCTTAAATTCGGTTTTGTGCTGGCCCTGGAAGGTTCCCTGATAGGTCTAACGGCCTACCATCATTTCAAGTCTGAGGATTATTACGATAAATATCTGGCAACTGGTGACGAAAAATATTACGATAAATATTCCGATTATTATTATAAACGGCAGAATGATTTCTGGTGGCTGGGTTCCACGGTGCTGCTTTCCATGATAGATGCTTATGTGGATGCCCATCTGTATAATTTTTCCTCGGAGAAGAAAAGGATCAGGCTGAAATTTGAAGATCAGAGCCTGCTGGTTTCATTTATTTTTTGAAGGTAGTTATGAAAAAATATGTAATCGCCATTGATGGACCGGCCGCTTCCGGTAAAAGTACCACAGCCAAACAGGTGGCCCGGGTACTGAAGTACGTTTATATCGATTCCGGTGCCATGTACCGGGCCTGTGGCTTGCATTCCCTGGAACTGGGAATAGACTTGGATGATCATGATGCCCTGGCAGCAATGCTGGATAAGATAGATATCCGGATAATATATGATCCGGCGGGAAATCAAATTCTGCTCAATGGTAGAGATGTTACCGAAAGAATAAGAGAAGCCGATATAACCAAGCTCTCATCGGAAATTGCCGTAATCGGTATCGTACGTCAGAAAATGGTGGAACTGCAGAGGGAAATGGGTAAGCAAGGCGGGGTTATCATGGATGGCAGGGATATCGGTACCGTGGTTTTTCCT
>JAFGEH010000137.1 GCA_016931665.1 Candidatus Cloacimonadota bacterium
ATCGGCTGCTGGCAGTGGGGACAGAGGAAGGCACTCATGTTCTCGATGATACCAATGATGGGCACATTCATTTTCTGGGAGAATTTAATGGTTTTTCTGGCATCCAGCAGGGCTACGTCCTGGGGAGTAGATACGATCAGGGAGCCGTCGACTTTCTTCAGGATTTGAACCACACTCAAAGGCTCATCTCCCGTACCGGGCGGTGAATCGACTATCAGGTAATCCAGTTCGGGCCAGCTGATATCCTGCAGGAACTGCTTGATAGCTCCCATTTTTAAAGGACCGCGCCAGATTACGGGTTCATCCGGATTGGACAGCAGTGAAGCGATAGTCATGGCATAGAGGTTTTCGTAAACCTGTATCGGCATGGGCATCATATTCTCGGTACTGGCCTGCAGGGTCTGGCCTTCAATCCCCAGCATCTTGGCAATAGAGGGTCCGTGGATATCCACATCAAGAATGCCCACACTCTTGCCAGCGCTGACCAGAGCATGAGCGATATTCACGGCAACCGTGCTCTTCCCTACTCCTCCCTTGCCACTGATTACGATCAATTTATACTTGATCCTGTCCAGGTTTGCTTGCAGCCTTTTTTCCTGATCTTCCTTACTGATCTGATCTTCAGACGTCATGGTTTTTCCTCCTATATATTGACTTTTAACAGGCAGATTCCCCGCATCCCTGTTTTAATACAAGTAAAATCTGAAAAGGAGAGAAAATATTTGACCTTAAAATCACATCCTTAAAATGGAAAAAAAAACGAGGATGTTCTATGAAGGCAATAATTCTGGCAGCCGGTATGGGTAAAAGGCTGCAGGCCGTTTCCGGAGGGAAGCCGAAGAGTATGATCGAGATCAGTAATCAGAGTATAATCCATCGACAGATAGCCAGCTGCCGCCAGGCCGGTATCAAAAATTTTGTTATTGTGCTGGGATACAGGCAGGATCAGATGAAAAACCATATTCTGGAGATACTCAGACCGGAAGATGTTGTATTCGTCCACAATCCAATTTATGATCAGACCAACACCCTCTATTCGCTCTGGCTGGCCGGGGAACATTTCACGGAAGATTTTGTCTATTTCAATGCTGATGTGCTTTTTGCCGCAGAACTGCTGTTTCGGATCAGCGGCGAATCGCGATATTCCCAATTACTGCTGGAAACTAAGCACTGCGGCGAGGAAGAAGTCAAGATGATCATCGATGATAACGGCAAAATCCTGGAGATCGGGAAGCAACTGCCGAGGGACAGATGCGCCGGAGAATTCATCGGGATAGGTAAATTCAAACGCGAAGTCCTGGATAGTTTTTCCCGGTGTCTGCAGCTGGGAGTAGACCGGGGGCAGCAGAACAATTACTTCGAATACGCCGTTAACCTGCTCTGCCGCGAACATTATCTGCAGGCAGTATCCACCGAGGGGTTGCCCTGCGTGGAGATCGATTTCCCGGAAGACCTGGAACGGGCCAGACAGCTGTTCGGCGGTGAGGGCAATGACCCGGCTGTTACTGATCGGCATTAATGCCCGTTACACTCACTCCAATCCGGCTATCCGTTATCTGAGGAATTTCTGCCGGGCTCTGCCGGTACAGATCGAATTAATAGAATTTTCCATAAATCAGTCTACCGATGAGATGCTGGCTGCAATCCATACTTCTTCTCCCGACCTGGCAGCCTTCTCGGTTTATATCTGGAACTCACGGATTATTGCCACTCTGCTTCCGGATATCAGGAAAATACTCCCGGATACAAGATTGATCCTGGGCGGTCCGGAAGTGTCCTATCAGCCGGATTTCTGGCTGACCCGCCATCCAGAAATCGATAATATCATCTGTGGAGCCGGAGAAGGTGCCCTGTATGATCTTCTGAGTTCTCCGGAATATCCCAGAACAAAAATCATCCCTGCCCGACCTGTTCCTTTCGAGCTGATACCTTTTCCCTATCTCAAGGAAGATTTCCCTGATCTGAATAATAAATACATCTATTATGAAGCCTCCCGGGGTTGCCCTTTTCGCTGCAGCTACTGTCTGTCTTCCCGGGAAGATCAGCAGCTGGAAACACGGTCCTGGGATAAGATCAGGCAGGAACTGGAAGAGCTTAACCGCAGGGATATCAGAATTGTGAAATTCGTAGACAGATCTTTCAATGCCCGGGCTGAGACAGCCAGACTGATATGGGAATACCTGTTAAACGGTGATAACCAGATAAAATATCATTTCGAGATCAACGCCGAACTACTGGAGGATGAAGATTTCGCAATCCTGGCCAGGGTTCCGCCTGAGAAATTCCAATTCGAGATAGGTATACAATCTACTAATCCTGCCACCTTGCAGGAAGTCAACCGGCCGGTCAACTGGCAGAAACTCTCTGTCAATATCAGGAAGGTCATTGCTCTGCGAAATATCCGGGTGCATGTAGATTTGCTGGCGGGATTACCTTATGACGACTATGCTTCCATCTGCCGGGCTATCGATCAGGTCTGGTCTCTGGAAGCGGACTACCTGCAGTTGGGATTCTTAAAAGTTCTCAGCGGTACGCGTATCCACGAAAAAGCAGAGGACTATCAGCTGCTTTTCCAGGCTTCCCCCCCCTATGAGATACTCAGCAACCGCTGGCTGGATTTCTCGGAGTTACGGAGACTGAAAGGGATCGAGACTGCAATAAATCTGCTCTACAACAGCGGGAATTTCCTCCGAACCCTGCAGGAAACGGGAAGGTTCTATAGATCACCGGTTACTTTTCTGGAGCGCTTTACCGAATTTTCCCGGCAAATAGGAACGGAGAATGGAAAACTACAGTGGTGGGATGCAGCTTCACTGCTTATTGAATTTTTGAAGTCCGAATTCCCAGGTACAGCTGAACTCTGGACAGATCTTCTGCGCTGGGACTGGTGTCAGCTGGCCAATTCTCATTATTATCCGGAACTACTGGCCTCAACTGAACTGATTGAAGTTAAAAAAAGGTATTATTCAGACCTGAAAAGAATTATCGATACGGAACCGCTTTATTCCGGCCGTGATTGCCGTCAGGCCATCTTTTTTACAACTGAAAATGATATATTAAAGAAAAAACTGCTGGAGGGTAACCAGGTGGCAGCATTCCTGGGCAGAGTCAGACATAAGAGTATAATTTATTTGAATTAAAGCGCCAGATCCAGACTCAGGCCGATCTGATAGCGCTGGTAATCTTTTTCAGCAATAACACTGGCAAAAGGTGATTCGGTATCACGGGATTCCCAGAAGGTGAGAATCTTGATCCGGATCTGGGGTAAGAGCGGATAGCTGAGATCGCCAGAGACCCTCCAAAAATGATCATCCCTTCCCAGATGATAGGTATCACCAGTTACATCAGACTGGTAATAGCGAATATCGCGGGTTATGCTACCATCCAGCCTGCAGAATTTATCCTTCACCCTGAGCAACTGCGGGAAGGCCAGCGAGATAGTGAAAATATTGGCCTCATAGGAAGCATCCTTCACCTGAACCTGGCCGGGATCTGAATAAGCATCTTCCCCATCGGCGGAAGAGAGGCGGAAAGCATACGCAAAATCCGCCTGAAACCAGGTGCAGGGTTTAAGATGCAGGGTAACTTCGTTCTCCAGATTCAGACAATCGTATTCCGTAAAATATTTGTTATAATAAAGCTGGGAGATCTCAAATTTACAGGTTACGGTAGCTGGATCGATGAATCTCCAAAACAAGGCAGCATTATAAACATTTTTAGCATAAGTGTAATCGTGATACTGTCCGTCCGTTTCACTGCGATAGCGGTTTACCAGTATCCGGGGATAATAGTAATAATTCAGCGCAAGGTTCACCGTGCGGCTGAAATACTGCCTGAGATTGAATCTGAGATAGAGGTTATCCATGAAAGCGTTGTTCCAGAAGTGATCATATTTGATCACAATTTTAGCAATCTGAGTATGGCCGGTCAGATAACGGTGCTTAACTCCCAGTTCCAGCCGGAGGGAAGACAAAAAGTCGTCACTGCTGTTTAACCTGAACTGATCAGGGCTAGTACCGGCCTGAAAAGTATCAAGGGAGTTACTGGAAAGCTTCTGGATATTGCTGTCGTAATAATTTTCCAGGCTGATGTATCTGATCCATTCCGGTTGCCAGGCGCTAAGAGCCGAAACAATCAGCAGGAAGGTCAGGATTAGAATTTTATTCATTTCTCAAAAAACTCCACAGATGATTTATTGATGTAGAAACGAAAGATTACTTCCCGGTTCAGATGGCAATCGCACAAGCTGATCTCGTGAATTCCGGGTGAAAGCTTCAGAATATTGATGTCCCCGGTGGAGGGCAGTAATTCGGGTGTGGTTGGATTAAATGCTGCCTGAGAAATCCTGGCCTCTTCTTCGAAATATGCCAGTTCTTCATTGTTTTCAAAAATCCGATAACTGTAATTCTGGATGCTGGTCAAGGGATCATCAAAGATAAGGCGGCTGATGATCTTCAATAAAACCGGCCCTTCCAATTTTATCCTGATTACATCTTCCTCGGCGGAGTAATAAGTATAAGTTTTACCGTTGATATCAATGTTATAGGTAGTTGTGAAGCCTTGTGGAGAAAATCTGACATAATCAACGTCCTGCAGATCGCTGTTGCCATTGCTGGCTCTGACCTTGATAACCATCTGGTAATCACTTGTGTTAGTGACTATGATCCTCTGGTCATCATCAATACCCAGTTTATAGGTATTATATTGACTGACTGCCTTGCCATCCAGAGTCCTGGTAACCTTGCTGGAGTTGGCTGATCTTTCAGCAGTAAGGATCTTCTCAGATGTTTTAATTCTGTACTCGTAATCGACCGGGAATGATTCCGCAATTATCCTGGTATATATGGTTACAGTATCGACATCCACTGTAGAGAATTGAAAATTCTTACCCGGTCTGACCTCATGATAGGTCAGAATCTTACCGTTGGTTTTATTGAACAGTCTTACCTTCTGGTTATTTCCTTCCTGGACCAGTTCGCCAGCGATCAGGTTTGTCAGGAAAAGGAAAAGGACGAAAATCAGCAAGTATCTCTTCATGTTTATCCTTTACCGGTTTAAATCCCCTGCTTTGAGTTTCATCTGGTGATTATCGAAGAGGATAACAACCGCCAGCAAACATAATAGAATTACCAGGGCAATTACAGTTATAGTGATATTATAGCGTTCATCCAGATACATACTTCCTTCCCCGGGTTGAGGTATGGGATCCGGAGCAGTGGGGAACTCATATTTTTCAGCAAATCCCCTGATATCGAGTAAATGAATTATAGGGATACCTTTCTCGGCAAACAGGAACATTGTACCTTTGAGAGGAATATTCTTAAAATTGATGCGCCGGTGATAGCCTGGACTTACCAGACGACCGTTAATACTGTTGCCCAAACTGGAAAGTCCTCCCCCCACATTGACATATAGAGAGATGTCCTTACCGGCTTCCTGCTCAAAAATTGCCATTTTCCGGTCAATGTTCTCCTCTAGAGTATTCTCCTGAATCAAATGGACACCGTTCCTTGCGATCGCGGCCAGGATCAGGTCACGTCCGATCTTGTTCAAACCACGTCCCAGATCACGTCCACCACCCATGGAGGCGGCTACACTTTTATAAGGAAATATCTCTTTTTCATTGAGAAAAGATTCATAATCCAGCCAGGTGAAATCCGGATCGTTGGCTCCGAACATGGAAGCCCCCACTGAAGTTATTATGACCATATCCAGTTCCATTACCAGTGCGGCACTCATAACTGCTATATTGACAGCAGGATAGGAACCTGTACAGCTCATTGCTATAACATCGCCTTTCTGCAGATGAGCATGTTTGAACATATTGACCATAGCTGCTGCCAGGTTGGGATTAAGACTGGTCAGTTTAGCTGTCAGGTCACCTCTGTCGGTAGTGATAAGACTCTGCCTTTCCCCGATCAGAGATGTCTGGTTGGGATCGTTAAGCTGATCAATGTAGATACCCTGATCCAGGCGATAGGTTTTGATGGAATCAATGGCGGTTTGCATCAGGATAGCAGCTGCCATTTTTTCCTGATAATAATTTTCCTCAACGAACATCCTGCTTTCATTGACCCAGATAAAAAGTAAAATCGCGATCACCAACAGGGAAATAAGGCTGAGATTTGATTTGGCGCTTGGGATGAACATGACTTACCTCTCAGTCGATCAGTGCTCCGCCGAAGATCAGGATAAGGATGAACCTGACCACAACGGCGGCTACGATCATGATGGATATGGTTTTAAGGACTCCCTGGCGTTCCATGGAATTGGCAATCAGACCAGGAATAATATAACCGATGACCTGTACCGAATAGGCGGAAGGTAAAGGATCAAATAAGCCGTAAGTCCTGGCCATCCAACCCAGAATAAATCCGAGCAGAACCGAAATGACCATACGGCGGCGGCCATAGATGAACATAACTTTGCCCAGCAACTTGACGATGACATAGACCACAAAACTGATCAGCAG
>JAFGEH010000138.1 GCA_016931665.1 Candidatus Cloacimonadota bacterium
CGTTATCTGTATGATGTCCTGCTGGCAATGAAGGAAAATAACAATGTGCTGATACCCGGACTTGATCTTCTGCGATGTCATGAGAATAAAGGGTACCAGGAAATCTTAAAAAGGCAACTGGGAATTCCGTCCTTGAAGTCCTGGTATCTCTATGATCTGGAAGGAACTCACCGTCTGCATCTTACTTATCCTCTTGTCCTGAAGACCGTTACCGGCTCTAACAGCCAGGGTGTATATCTGGTGAATTCCCGAAAAGAATTAGAGAAGATCATCAAAAGACTGAGTTTTTTGACGCTGGATAGGAAATTGGACCTGTTTCGGCGCAAATATTTCCGCCTACCCAGAAAATACGCCGAATACCCTGATTACGACAACTTGAAGGATTATCTGCAATATCGTGCTTACCTTGATCCACATCCCAGATTCATCCTTCAGGAATTCGTACCCGGTCTGCGTTTTGATTATCGGGTTCTTGTCCTGTTTGATAAATTATATGTTGAGAAAAGGCATAACAGGAAAGATGATTTCCGCGCCAGTGGAGCCAAGAAATTCGATTTCGGCTTCGAACCGGAAACCAGTCTGCTTGACTATGCCCGATCGCTTCACCGGAAATTCAAGGCACCCTTTCTATCCCTGGATATTGCCTACGATGGCGACAATTTCTATCTGTTCGAGTTCCAGGCTTTGCATTTCGGAATAAATGTTTATATGAAAAATCACCGATTCTTTACTGATATTAGTGGTTCCTGGGAATCTCATACACTAATACCTGATTTCGAAGGCGATCTAGCCAGAGGACTGGCGGCTTACCTGAAAAATCTGACAGGCTAAATCCATGGTTGCATCCTACTATCTCCTGAAATTACCTTTTACCCTGATCTGGCATCTCTGCCGGATAACAGGAAGATTGCTGCCTCTGGTCTTTTATTGTGGAGATTATCTCGATTACATCATAGCCAGGGAAACACTGGCTGAACTGGGCAAGGTGACACTGGTGGCCGCTGACAGGAGAACCAGGGCAGAACTGGCCCGTTATGGTCTCTCTTCCCGGCTCTGGCCGGTATTCCCAGCCTGTGTTATTATGGCCAGACATGCCCTGCATAAATTTCCAGTAAATAACATAATAAAGATTGGTTTGAGACACGGAGCATATCATTTCAAAGAATTTATCTCTGCAGAGAAATATAATGCCTTCGACCGATTTTTCTTCACTTCCAAACAGGAACTAAACCAAGCCCGTTCCCTAGGAATAACCTCCGGGGCGGTGGGAGGATTCCCCAAACTGGACAGGGCTTTTAATGGAAGCTTCAGCAAAGCATATTTGCATGATTTGCTTTCAAGTATTGGTTTCAATGACCAAAAACCCTTAATTTTATTCAGTGCTACCTGGGATAAATCTGGCATGTCGGCTCTTGACAGTTGGTACAATAGACTAAGAGAACTTACAAGTCATTATCAGATAATGGTTACAGTCCATCCCTTCACATCTTCCAGATACATCCGATCCATCCGAAATACTCCGGATGTTCATTTCATTGAAGATAAGGATATCCTCCCCTACCTGTTACTGGCTGATATCCTGATTTCTGATACCAGCTCAATAATCGCCGAATTCTGCGCCCTGAACAAACCTATAATCACTTTCCGCATTCCTGAGGGGAAAAGATATCCGTCCGAACTGGATCAAATATTGGACGCTGTCTCGATCCGGATAAATTCGTTTGAAGAACTGAACAAGGTATTAGCAGATATTACTTTGAGAGGAGATTCAAAAAAGGAAATAAGAGAGTATTATGCTAATATAATGTTTACAGAGCTTAATGGCAGGCACGCAGAAATAATGGCCGCAGAAATCAGGAAGTTTCTAAGGTCGGAGGGCTCTCCTGCCTGATTTTTTTCTTGACCTGCACCTGAATAATCCAGATCACCAGCATCCAGATGTTAGCCAGAAACAAAGTATAGATCAACCAGATAGCCGGCCGATACAGGAAAGCTGAAATAATAATGACCACCCCATGTGCTGTTGGTCCGATCCAGAACCAGAGTCTGATGAGCAGTTTATTGCCCTGATAATATTTCTTACTGTCATATGTTTCATGCTTCGGGGAACGGAAAAGCTGCAGATGTGAATAACCAATATAGATCGAAATTACAATTTTCTCCAGCCATTTGCCTTTCTCGAATCTGATGCGGTTCAACTCGGCCGTGAATTTCTGCCTCTCTTCCCAGGGTGATTCAATCTTCCCCAGGGCATGTGCCATGAACTCCACCCGGTAATAATCAACTATCATCACATGGAATATATGACTAACAGCTGCCACACAAAAAACCAGCCAGGTGTTCAGGGGCAGATGGACCCCGGCTTCTTCCAGCCCCAGAGCCATTCCCACATAGACAGCAATTCCTACCAGGTAATCAGCAACACCGTCGATCAGTCGTCCGATAGCCGTGCCGTTCTTCTTGAGCCGGGCGATCATGCCGTCCACACAGTCCAGAACAATACTGAAAGTATACAACAATCCGCCGACGATAAAATAAGTATAAGTACCATGAGCGAACATTATGCCGGCCAGGATTCCTACCAGTATGGAGGCAAAGGATATCTGATTGGGTGTAACATTGGTCCGGTAAAGCATTTTCACAAATATAAAGGCGATGGGACGGAAAATGTACAAAGTAAGAGTTTCATCGAAAACAATATGCTTAAGGGAACGCCTGAATTCTTTATATACTTTTAGGTTGTAATCACTTATATTCTTTCTGTTCAGTTTCTGTCTGCTCTTTTCAGCCATAATACATTCTTCTTTTTTTATACTTTCAATCTCTGATCCCAGCCTGCTAATTCAATTCAACAAATAAATTAGAGATTAATTGTCAACTTCCATATTCAATAATTTTATGGACATCGGTTGGATAAATTTTTTTCTGACAATGCTTCCACCCGGGTAAATGCAATCATCAATTTGATGCCCGGGATCAGCAGAATGGAAAAAGGCTGAGTGTAAAATAACATGATCCATGAACTCCTCAGAGGTAAGCAGGTAATTCTGGCTTCGGCTTCTCCCCGGCGCCAGGAAATATTTCGTTTTCTGGGAATTAAAGCTCTGCAAATGCCGGCAGATATTCCTGAGGACCTGTTACCAGTTACTCCCAGAAAACTGGTCCAAATCCATGCCCTCAGCAAGGCTGAAGCGATCCGCCCCAGGGTTGATCCCGACTGCCTGATTGTTGCAGCCGATACCGTGGTCTATCACAACAGCCAGATTCTAGGTAAGCCTGCCGATGCCTTTCAGGCAGCCGAATACCTTACCAGGCTTTCGGACAGCTTTCATTATGTTTATACTGGCCTTTCCCTGGCCTTTCAACATCGCTGCCTGACTTCTTATACAAAATCAAAAGTTGAATTTTATAAACTCACTGCCTCCGAAATTGAATCTTACCTGAAAACAGGAGAACCCCTGGATAAAGCAGGTGCCTATGGAATCCAGGGTTATGGCAGCCAATTCATCAAAACTATCCATGGCTGCTATTTTAATGTCATGGGATTTCCTGTGTCCTTGTTCTATTTGATGCTGAAAGACCTTATGGGGAATAAACGATGAAACTATTCCATAATGCCATTTTCTACCGTCCTTCTGCCGAGGAACCAGTCTGCCGTGCCATGCTGGTAGATAACAGTAAGATAATTGAAATGTACGCGGAAAAGCCCAATCTATCCGGCATTGAACCTGTTGACCTGCAGGCGGCTTATATTTATCCCGGATTCATAGATACACACACACACTCGTTCGAAGGCGGATTGTATCTGTTGGGAGTTGATCTGGGAAAGGCCATTGACCTTAATGATGTTTTTCAAATTCTTGCAGCAGCAAAAACCCTCAGTGGAAAGGTTATTGCCTATAATTTCGATGAAAACCGCATCGTAGAGAAGCGTTTCCCCACTGCCGCTGAATTGGATAGAATATACCCGGATATTCCTGTCCTTTTACGAAGAATAGACGGCCATTCCTGCGCCATCAATAGCTGTGCAGCCATAAAAATCAACTGGGAAAAAAGTCTACCCGCTGGATTCTCAGGTGTTTTGAGAGGTTCCTGGAACAGTCAGGCCTCACATTGGTTTCATCTGGATCTGAACGATGAGACAATTCTACTGGCTTACAATCGAGCTGCAGAACTGGGAGCCAGTAAAGGTTATACAACCATCCATACTATGGTGGGCGATGTCCGTTCATCGCAAAATCACTATCCTTTGCTACAGGGTAATTCCAACCTCTTTCCCCTTGAATATATTCTGTATCCTCAGAATTTCAACCTGGATCAGGCAATGGAATTCGGTTCAAGCAGAATCGGAGGATGCCTGCTCGCCGATGGCTCCTTCGGTTCCCACACAGCAGCCCTTCATCTACCATTCGACGATCAACCCGATAACAGAGGCATGCTCTATCATTCCAACGATTTCTGGCTGCAATTCATCAGGTCAGCTCATACAGCCGGCTTGCAGGTAGCAGTACATTGCATTGGCGACAGGGCAATCGACCAGATCCTGAAATGCTACGAAACAGTACAGCAGGAGAGCCCGAAAGACCTGAGGCATGAGATCATCCATAATGAACTGACTTCCGATCAGATGCTTGATCGGGAAAA